>JAJAYG010000095.1 GCA_026786335.1 Chitinophagales bacterium
ATACATAACAAGTTGGATGCAACATCGTTCACTTAAAAAATGAAATCTGATAATGAAATCAAAAATTCTTTTCACCGCCTCAATTTCTTTTCTTTGCATCAAATAATAAATTATGAACTGGACCGATCTGCTTGATATTCTAAAATACGTTATTCCCTCACTAATCACTTTCTTAACTGCTTATGTAATTCTTAAATTATTTCTTGCAGGTGAAAAAGACAGAAAGGAACTTGAGCTAAGAGCCAACCACTACAAAGATTCATTACCAATAAGATTACAGGCATATGAAAGATTGGTAATCTTGCTGGAACGCATTACACCCACCAATCTTTTGCAACGTGTAAATAAACCCGGCATGAGTGCGCTTGATCTTCAAAAATCATTGATAGCAAACATCCGTTTAGAGTTTGAACACAACCTCTCGCAACAAATTTATGTGTCGCCCGAAGCATGGCTGATGATCGTTCAAACAAAGGAAGAAATGGTTTCCATTATCAATCAGGTTGGTGCCGATAAAGCTGATTCTGCAACCGGAAAAGATTTGAGCCGTGGTATTCTCGAGTATTTTATTAAGACCGAGCAAATGATGCCTACTCAAAAGGCACTTGATACTTTGAAAATGGAAGTGAAGAAAATTTATTAAGTCGTATTGTGCCCGATGATTTTTATTTCAACCTTCACCATTTTGTCATCATGAGTTTATCGAATGATACCATTTTTCATTTCAATACCTTTACTTCGAAATTATTTTAATATGGAAGGGAAATCTTCTAAGAGTGTTAAGAAGGAAGAAAAGAAAATCTTCACCGATTCGGGTATTGAAATTCAACCATTGTATTTACATGTTGTTCAGCAACAGAAAGAAATTCCCGGCGAATTTCCATTTACTCGAGGTGTGCATGCTACAATGTATCGCGAGAAGTTATGGACCATGCGGCAATATGCAGGATTCTCCACTGCCGAAGAATCAAACAAACGATATCACTATTTATTAAATCAGGGAACAACAGGTTTGTCGGTTGCATTTGATCTTCCAACCCAAATTGGATATGATAGCGATCATGAAATGGCTGACGGTGAAGTAGGCAAAGTAGGTGTAGCTATTGATTCATTACTCGATATGGAAATGCTTTTTAAAGGAATCCCGCTACAAGGCATTACCACTTCAATGACCATTAATGCAACAGCAAATATTTTATTGGCCATGTATGTGGCATTGGCAAAAAAACAAAATGCCGACTTAAAAAAAATTTCCGGCACTGTTCAAAATGATATCCTTAAGGAGTATGCGGCTCGCGGCACTTACATCTATCCGCCAAAGCCTTCTATGAAACTGATCACAGATATCTTTGAGTTTTGTTCCAATGAACTTCCGAATTGGAACACGATTTCTGTTTCGGGTTATCACATGCGTGAGGCGGGTTGCACAGCAGTACAGGAAGTTGCATTTACACTGGCTGATGGAAAAGCATATTTGAAAGCAGCGATTGCAAAAGGTCTCGACATCAATGTTTTTGCAAGAAGAATTTCTTTCTTCTTCAATGCTCATAATAATTTATTTGAAGAAGTTGCAAAGTTCAGAGCAGCAAGGCGAATGTGGGCAAAGATTACCAGTGATTTGGGAGCAACTGATTCTCGAGCTCAAATGCTTCGCTTTCATACACAAACCGGCGGTTCTACACTTACCGCACAACAGCCGATGAATAACATTGTGCGTGTAACCATTCAAGCAATGTCTGCAGTATTAGGAGGAACCCAATCATTGCATACCAATGGTTTTGATGAGGCATTGAGTTTACCCACTGAAACCGCAGCGGGTCTTGCACTTCGCACCCAACAAATAATCGCGCATGAAAGCGGAGTTACACAAACAGTTGACCCACTTGGCGGATCTTACTTTGTTGAGCAACTTACCAATGATGTAGAAAAAGAAGCATGGAATTACATAGAAAGGATTGATGCCATGGGGGGTGCTGTGAGTGCAATTGAGCAAGGTTTTATTCAGGAAGAGATTGCAGCATCTGCATATAAGTATCAAAAGCAGATTGAAGATGATTCTAAAATTATTGTGGGAGTAAATCATTTTACAGCAACAGAAAAACCTTCGGCAAGTGTTTTCAGAATTGATGATTCGATTCGCACGCTTCAGATTAATAAAATTAAAGATTTGAAAGCAACAAGAAATCAATCTGCTGTTGAAAGCATTCTTTCTGTTTTAGAATCAAAAGCAAGAGCCGAAGAAAACTTAATGCCTTCTGTTATTGAAGCAGTAGAAAATTATTCAACCCTTGGTGAGGTAGCCAATGTGTTTCGCAAAGTTTATGGTGAATACCGTGTGTAAAAAAAATTCTTTTCATTTAAGCAATTCTGATCAATAAGTTCAGAAATTATTTTTTAAAAATTTTTTCTGTACCGTATTTATGTTGATTACATCATTGTATCTTCACTCACTTAATTAACAATGTTGATATCATCATGAAAATTAAATACAATTTACTGATTAGTGCTTCTATAGAACCATTGATTGATAATGGTTTCAGAGGAATGCAATTTTCACTTTAATTGCAGATGCTTGATGAATCATCATTCCAAGAGGGGATAAAAAAAATACTCACACCAAAATGCGAATTGTAATTTTCATGAGAAAGTCAAGAGGTGTAGATTATTTTTTTACGAAATTTTTTAGTCGATGTTTGTCCCCTTGTTGAAAACATTATTTTAATAAGAATTATTAACACCAATTTAGCCACCAACACCCAAACGAGAGAAATAAGATGAACAGATCCGCTGAAGAAGTATGGAAAAATTGTTTGAAGATTATTAAAGACAACGTTAATCAGCAGAGTTTTTTAACATGGTTTGAACCCATTAAGCCTATTAAGCTTGAAAAAAATGTTCTCACCATTCAAGTACCCAGTCAGTTTTTTTATGAGTGGCTTGAAGAGCACTACATTAAACTGCTTCGTAAAACTTTGCAACGTGAGTTAGATAAAAATGCAAAACTGGAATACCAGATTGTGATGGACAGCAGTACTTCGCAAAAGGGACCTTACACGGTAAACATTCCAACCAGCAATACAAACGATACCAAGAATCCCGAAATGCTTGCACCGATTGTATTGGGCAATCAAATCAAAAACCCTTTTGTGATTCCGGGATTAAAGAAAGTGCAGATTGATTCGCAGTTGAATGCGAACTATACTTTCGACACTTATATTGAAGGTGATTGCAATCGCCTTGCGCGCAGTGCCGGATGGGCTGTTGCAGGAAAACCCGGTGGCACTTCATTTAATCCGCTCGTGGTTCACTCTGGTGTTGGATTAGGAAAAACACACTTGATGCATGCCATCGGAAATCAGGTTAAGGCAAACTTCCCCGATAAAACAGTGTTGTATGTTCCTTCTGAAAAATTTACGAATCAGTTCATTGATTATTTAAAAAATAATTCGGTGAATGAATTCATCCACTTCTATCAAATGGTAGATGTGTTATTGGTTGATGATATTCAGTTCTTCGCTAACAAAGACCGCACACAGGATATTTTCTTTCATATCTTTAATCACCTCAATCAATCGGGTAAGCAAATTGTGCTTTCATCTGATCGTTCACCGCGTGATCTCGAAGGAATAGAAGAACGCCTGCTCTCGCGTTTTAAAATGGGATTAACAACTGATCTTGCTGTTCCCGATTTTGAAACCCGCATGGCAATTCTGGAAAAGAAAATGTATGCCGATGGAATTGAATTACCGCATGATGTGGTTGAGTTTGTTGCTTACAACGTAAGTTCAAACGTTCGTGAATTAGAAGGTGCATTGATTTCATTGCTGGCGCAATCTTCATTGAACAAAAAAGAAATTGATTTAGATACAGCAAAAAAGATCGTGAAGAATTTTGTGAAGAGTGTTTCGCGCGAAGTATCCATTGAGTTTATTCAAAAAACTGTTTGCGATTACTTTAATGTGCAGCAAGAAAAACTGAAAGAGAAAACCCGAAAGCGGCAGATTGTGCAGGCACGCCAACTCTCTATGTTTCTTGCAAAAAACTTTACCAAGAATTCACTTAAGGTAATTGGTAAACATTTTGGCGGTCGCGATCACTCAACCGTAATTCACAGCTGCCAGGCAGTAAGAGATTTAATGGATACCGATCGGGAGTTTAAAGATCAGGTAGGTGATATTGAAAAAAGAATTCAGTTGAGTATTACCTGAGAAAAATAAAATCAAAAAGTAATGAGCCATCAGGAGTTATTTCTGATGGCTTTTTTTTGGAAATGAATTCTTTGCATTGAGAATTAAAAAATGGTTACAGATAATTTTCATTCCCCAAC
>JAJAYG010000096.1 GCA_026786335.1 Chitinophagales bacterium
ATCTTCTGCTTTGGGTATTGTAGGTCCATGCGGAACCACGGTAAAAAACATAAGCAGAAAAGGTTGCCCTTCAGGTACTGTATCAAGAAATTGCAAAGCAAATTTTTCAGAGATGTCGGCATAGTGCCCTGTAAAAGTTGATGTAATTCCGTTTACTTTAAATTTAGGATCAACGTAATCAGGTGATAAAGATTTTGCATACCAATCGAAACCAATGGGGTCGCCGCTCTGCCCCGTCTTTCCTACAAACCCTGTATAGTAGCCGTTGTCTTTTAAGATTTGTTGAATCATAGGCAAGCCGGTGATCATTGGGGCGCCATTGGTTACTGCTCCGTGATGATGCGGATATAATCCGGTATAAATTGATACACGGCTTGGTGTGCATTGGCTCGAAGCGGGCATACTGTATTTAAAATTTACTCCCTCATAAGCAAGGCGATTGATGGCAGGTGATTCGAAAAATGAAGGTCCCCCCGTTGGCTTAAATGTATCATACCTTCCATCATCTTCAAGAATGATTACAATATTTGGAGGTGCCGGTGGTAATAGTACCGAAGCCGTTTGAAAAGAAATACTTGAGCTCCACAAGGATGTATCAGTTCCGCACAATGCCGACCCCTGCACTTCGTAATTCGTTAAAGCAGTTAATGATGTTAACTGAAATGAAGTGGAACTAATATTTGTTAAAACAGTCCATTGATTATTTCCTGGGCTTAGCCTATATCTGATTTTAAAATTGGTTGCTCCGCACGCTGCCGACCATAAGACCAATGCAGAATCATCATTAATGTTTGAGACTGCAAGATTTTCTATTACCGAACATTTAAGTGTTTTAGCAGAAATTAATTTTGAATAACCTTTGGTTGTATTGTTGGAGCAGTAAGCAGAAGTTTTATATTGATAGGAAGTGTTGGCTGAAAGCCCGGTAACGGTATAAAAAGTATCTGTTCCGGTATTCACAGTAGTTTCAGTTCCGCCCGTTTTCATTTTATACCATAAAACATAATAAGCTGCATTGGCTGAGGCATTCCATTTAATTGTTGCACTACAGCTATTCATTTTTGTTACTGTAATATTTTTGGGTTTGGGTACTGAACATTGTGAATAGCAATAATTATTTGAAAAAATGAATGCAAAAAACAGCATCAGGAAATTTTTGATGCCAATGAATCGGAAAAAGAAGCAGTTACTCATACTTGTTTTTTAAAACCTAAAGTTACGGTTTAATCATACATAACAGATTGAAAAGCTGCCTTCATTCCCCAATAAATTGTACTTTCGTCGCCTTCACAAAAAGTAAATCAATGGAGTATAATTCTCAGAGAAATGAACTCGTAATTCGCGAGTATGGCCGAATCATTCAAAAAATGGTGCGTGTAGTTGTTGATGTGGAAGACAAAGAAAAAAGAAACGCAATGGCAAAATCAATTATTGAATTGATGAGCCAGGCAAGTCCGCAGTTTAAAAATATTGAAGAGTACCGCCATAAGTTGTGGGATCACCTCATCATCATCAGCGATTTTAAATTAAAGATTGATTCACCTTATCCGTTCCCCGAAAGAGAGAATGTTGTAGTTAGCGGTACCAAGCCCCTTCCTTACCCAAAGGCCAAAATAAGAATGCGGCACTATGGAAAAAATTTAGAAAAATTAGTTGCCAAAACTCCAACGATTGATGAAGAAAAAAGAAAAGGAATGGCTGCTGTTGTTGCAAACTATATGAAGTTGTGTTACAATAACTGGAGCAAAGAAAATGTGAGTGACGAATCCATACGTCAGGATCTCGATCACATGTCGAAAGGATTATTAGAACTTGATAAAGATTACACCTTTGATCAAACAGTAATTGTTAACCGCCCGCAAGAGTTCAGACAAGGAGGAAAAAATTTCCGTCGCAAAGGCGGACATAAAAAGAGCCGCAATTTTAAGGGTGGTGGCGGAAGTGGTGGTGGCGGAGGTAACTTTAAAAGAAGAAGAGAACGCTAATCAACTCTCATGTTTAAAACAAGATGCAGCCCGTAACTATACGGGCTGTTTGTTTTTATACTTTTCGCTCTTCTAAAAAAATATTCTTTCACACTCAAATATGGATGCATTTAAAATTGAAGGCGGTGCAAAGTTGAAAGGAACCATTGTTCCGCAAGGCGCAAAGAATGAAGCACTGCAAATACTTTGTGCTGTTTTACTTACCGAAGAAAAAATTACCGTACACAACATCCCCGATATTTCCGATGTAAACATGCTCATTAGTTTACTCGAAGATTTTGGAGTTAAGGTGAAAAATCTCAAGCCCGGTTCTTATTCTTTTCAGGCAAAGAATGTTGATCTCGAATTTATGAATACAAAAGAGTATTCGAAGAAAGCAAGCAAACTTCGCGGCTCGGTAATGATTTTAGGCCCGTTGCTTTCACGATTTAAAAAAGCTTATATCCCAAAACCGGGCGGTGATAAAATTGGCAGAAGAAGATTAGACACACACTTTCTTGGTTTCGAAAAACTCGGCGCCAAATTCAACTTCGATGTTGATGATAATTCTTTTACGGTTGATGCAAGTGAACTAAAAGTCACTTACATTTTATTAGATGAAGCTTCGGTAACCGGAACTGCCAACGTAATTATGGCAGCTACACTCGCCAAAGGAACCACCACCATTTTTAACGCCGCGTGTGAACCCTACATTCAGCAACTGTGCAGAATGCTCATTCGCATGGGCGCAAAGATCGAGGGCGTGGGAAGCAATTTGCTCTATGTAAAAGGAGTTCAATCACTACATGGATGTGAGCATACCATGCTGAGTGACATGATTGAAGTAGGAAGTTTTATCGGTCTTGCTGCCATGACTCAATCTGAGTTGCTGATTAAAAATGCGCAGCCCGAACATTTGGGAATTATCCCCGATACTTTTAAGCGATTAGGAATTGAAATGGAGTTTCGCGGTGAAGACATTTTTATTCCCGAGCAAAAATCTTACGCCATCCAAAATTTTATTGATGGCAGCGTGCTCACCATTGCAGATGCCACATGGCCAGGTCTTACTCCCGATTTACTTAGTGTGATACTCGTGGTGGCAACACAGGCAAAAGGCACAGTGCTCATTCACCAGAAAATGTTTGAGAGCAGATTATTTTTCGTTGACAAGCTCATTGACATGGGCGCACAAATTATTTTATGCGATCCGCACCGAGCTGCTGTAATTGGTATGAACCGTCAACAGGCATTGCGCGGAGTAAATATGACCTCACCCGATATTCGTGCAGGTGTAGCATTGCTGATTGCAGCATTGAGTGCCGAAGGCACAAGCACCATCAATAACATCAACCAAATTGACCGCGGCTATCAGAAGATTGATGAGCGGCTGAATGCATTGGGGGCGAAGATTAAGAGGGTGTAAATAAATTGGGCTTGTTCTTCTCATGCTGAATCGCCTGCGGACTGAATGTATTCGGGTGCTTAGGATTTTGTAGGAGAAAAAGGATGATATCAATTAGTTTTTTATGCTGCCTTAATATTAGCGTGTTGTTTTTTTAAAACAAAAGAAGTCGGGAGACTTCTTAAATTATTTCTAAATTCGAAGTGTGAAAAAACACTTCGAACAGCAAGGATTATCTTTTTTCGCTGTTCTTGATATGCTCGTCGCTGATCCACTAACCAACAATTGCCACCTGCAATCCACCAAAAAGCAAACAAGAATATAGCTGAGAAACTTCTTGTCTTCATCCTTCATAAATCGGTGTCTTGGTTCTGTTCACGACTTTGATGAAATACGGATTTTTCAAGGTGTCTTCTGTTAGCAAATTAACTACACGTTCCAAGAGTTTTTGCAATTGTTCTTCTAATGAGAAAAAATTCACCTCATAGCCATCGAAATAGCTGGAATCAAAAGTGAGAAGAAAATCCACGTCGCTGCTCTCATTAAAATAATTTGTGCAAACAGAACCGAAAACATATAATTTTTTCACACGATGCTGATGACAGAGTCGCTGGATGCTGTCAAGATTATTTGTGAGAATTGATTGCAGCATTAAATTATTTTTCACAAAGTTATTCAATTGAAAATCGAAGAGATTAAAAGGGTTTGATTTTACTTTTGAAAATTCAGGTAATATTTGAAATAAGTTCTGCAAATACACTTCAACAGCCAATTGAAGTAAGTAGTGAACAGGCCGGTGATGGTGATCGAATTAAATTTAAAACTGAAAATAAATAAATGAGCTGCTGCTTTCCTGGCTCCAGATAATAAGCAACACAATTGCAGCCCAGAATATCCCAAACAACCACCATGAAACTTTTGGAGCAACGGCCAGAACATTTGTATTTCTCATCAGCCAATGAATAGTTACCATCCCTGTAACAATTACCGTAAGTTTTATGATCGCAAGTGTGGTAAGTTGTGCTTCGCCCTGTGATGTAAACCCAAACATTGATTTTAGCAAGTCCCATGCTTTTGAAAAAGTGGATGCGCGAAAGAAAACCCAGGTAACATTCACGAGAAAAAAAGTAAAAAGCGCAAGCATAAAATTTTTGAAAATATTCGGCTTCAGCATTTCGGGAACCGGACCGAGCACACCAATCTCCGATGCAGCCACTGTTGCCAAAGGTTTCACTTTGTCTTTTCTAAAATCTGTAATTGCTTTTTCAACCCATAAATAAAATCCATGCAAGCCACCCCATACTACAAATGTCCAGTTAGCGCCATGCCATAAACCACCAAGTAACATAGTGAGCATAAGATTGATATAGGTTTTGAATTTTCCATTTCGATTTCCACCTAACGGAATGTATAAGTAATCGCGCAGCCATGATGATAAAGTGATGTGCCACCTTCTCCAAAAATCTGAGAAGCCAATGGCAGCATAGGGGTAGTTGAAATTTTGTGGCAACACAAAACCCAAACACATCGCCGCACCAATTGCACAAGTGGAGTAGCCGGCGAAGTCAAAAAATATTTGACCCGAAAAAGCAAGCACGCCCATCCACGCATCTAATGCCGGCAATAATTTCGAAGTATTAAAAACATCATTGGCAGTTTGAGAAAGCATGCTGTCAGCAAGTACCACTTTCATAAACATGCCGAGTGATAACAAGAATAATCCATTGAGCAATTGTTGTTGTGTGGCTTTGCGTGGTGATTCAAATTGCGGAACTAATTGCGGCGGCCTTACAATTGGCCCTGCAACTAAGTGAGGGAAGAAAGTAACAAACAAAGAAAAATCGAGCATTGATTTAACCGGCTTGCTTTTCTTTTCATACATGTCAATCGTATAGCAAAGTGTGGTGAAGGTGTAAAATGAAATTCCTGCAGGCAGAACAATATTTGGTTTTGCAGGATGAAAATCCCATCCAACAAGATTTACTACCGTCACAAAATTCTCCAGCAGAAATCCGCCATACTTAAAAAAGCAAAGCATACCGAGGTTTCCAATTAAGCTGATCACGAGCAGCAATCTTTTTTTATGAATATTTTCCTGAGTAAATAAAGCCCGGCCAACAAAAAAATCAACTACAGTAGAAAGCCATAGCAATAAAATAAAAGGCGGATTCCATGCTGCATAAAAAAGATAACTCGCAATCAACAGGTTTATCTTTTTAACCTTCCAGCTAAAAGGCAGGTTATGCAAGATGAGCATGATGATAAAAAAGACGACGAATGTGTAAGAGTTAAAAAGCATGTTGTGTTTTTAAGATTGAGCAGGGTAGGGATTAAATTTTTAATTGGATTGTGCAAACCAGTTTTTCTTTTCTAATTCTTTAATCAGGCCTTGGGTATAAAGAACAGCATCATCGGGTTTAAGATGCGACCACTCCGGGCAAACAAAATTTGCGAGCTCGGGAAAATCTTTAAAGTGAATACCCTCACAACCGGTTATCGCTAATAGATGATCCCAATACGCAGTACGCGGAAAATTTATTGGTTCGTGATCCCAGTATCCGCCGCTCGAAGGGGTTCTTACAAAAATTACTTTGCCGCCACGTGCTTTTATTTTTGCAACCGAAGTTTGTATTTGTGTAAACATTGTTTGCAACGTATCGCCGCTTACACCGGGTTTGGTTTTAAGAGCCCCAAAAATTGTCCAGATGTCTGTTACCTGTCTTTGAATAGAAGTGTCGCGCACAAAGTCTTGCGTCATAATTTCCTGCCGTTCATAATTTGTGGTGGTGAATTTTGAAGGGAAAATTGGTTCGGCGAAAACACCTGCTCGATTTGGAATTGGTAATTGATTTAAACATGCTTTTAATGAAAACATTTCTTCATCTAAAAAAACAAACTGCGATTCCAGTGCAAAACCAATTTGCGCGCTTGCTCGTTGTGATGGTGTAACATCTTTCAGATACTTAACTCTGTCTGCCATCAACTCATCTTCTTGCCTTTTAAAAAATAAACCTTCGGTAACATCAATCACAAGTTTGCCTTTAAACTTTTCATCATTTGCCAGATTCTCCAAGGCAAGCCTTGGGCAAGAGCCTGCAACAGCTAATTGAATAATTTTTTCACCGGTAATTTTTTCCCATGAGGGCTGGTCTAAATCAAACTTTATTCTTGATGAACCAATAAATACTGTTGCCTTATCAATGGATTCATAAATCTTCGCTCTGTTCTTTGCCCACAGTGCTTCATCATCATTATAACCGAGAATATAGCCTTCGTTTAGCAAAAAATATTCACGGCACATAACAGTTGCAAATACGAGCACCAGCATTAACACCGCTGATTTTGTAATGGAGTTTGATTTCATAAATAAGTTATTAGGCAATAAAAAGTGATGAGACGATTGTAAAATCGAAAGGTATGTTTTAGAAATTGCAAATTGAAATTACGGAAGCATGAAATTAAATTTCTTATTTCAACAACTTCTTCACCATCTGATAATCGATGTAATACCTCACACGCAGCGATAAATTATTGTTGGAAGGGAAATCAAAAGTGTGGTTAAAATTTTCGCGGTAACTCAGGTTGGTAATATCATCAAAACCGGTAATGGCATTTTTCCAAACCAAATCAATCTCACTCCCCGGCAAAAACCACCAGGTGAGTGACATGTCAATCGTCCATGCATTAAAATTATAATTCGCATTGCCGCTGTAATTTGCTGTTGGCATAGTGGTGCCGTCTTCATTCAAAACATAATACTGATCATACGCTCCTTTATTGGTATAGTACCTCAGCTTTGCACCAATTGAAAGATTACCATTGAAAAAATAACTTGCATTGATCGCATTGTTAACCTCAGTTACATCTCTTCTTCCAAAAATAATATTCGAAGAAGAATCAACATCAACGTAACCCACATCATTCATATAAAGATGTGTTTCGCTCGAAGGAATAATTGTAAAGCTGTTACCAATTCTAAAACGCGGTTCAATCTGCCAGCGGTATTTTATTCTTCCTGTTTCGTTCCAGATTGTGGGGCCACCTTCAACACTTAATGCAAAGTGTTTTCGATAATCGGTATTAAATCCTAAGCCCAGTTCATAAGCTGCAGGCACATCATAATACCGGCCTTCAACACGTGGTTCGTAATAATTGTGAAAACCAAATGGAGCAAAATAGTAGTAGCTGAAAAACCCCCAATACTTTTTATCAACCAATTCAAAAAAGCCGTGAGCTGCAGTATTAATAAATGCACCATTGTTGTTTCTGTAATCATAGTTAATGGTATTAAAGGAATGCAGTTCATTAAATTTTCCGAATGGTGAATTAATGTTGTATTTGAATTCTGCCTCTTCGGTATTCTGATTGTTAAATTCCAAATAACCCAGGTCGTTTTGGTTATAATCGGGGCTAATGGCACGGTGCGAAACTTCGAAAGTAAAATTGCCCGATATTTTTTCGAACCCAAGTTTGTTGAGGTAGCCATTGGTAAATTCAATGCTGTCGCCAAATTGATTTCTTAATGTGCTTACAGCAAGATAACCATAACCAGCATAAGAATTTTTTTTGTTGGCAATGAAAGCAAGCACGTTTGCAACATTGGCATCTCTTCCTTCGGCATCTCGAATTACATTGGTGTTAGTGAAGGTGAAAAAAGAATTATTCTTCAATGTTTTATCAAGTACCAGCACATTAAAATTCGTGAGCGGATCAACCAAAACATCTGCGGTATCACCTTCTTCATTTACACCCACAGCATAAGTATTACCGGTAATACCATTGAAAATACCAATGCCTAATCCGCTTTTTGTGCGCCCCGAAAATTTAGTTGCATTTAAAAGCTTGGTGTTCACCGGATAATTTAAAATGGAAACATTTGAATCGCCGTGCTCATCATAATAATCAGAAATAAAACCCACGCGCCTCGAGTAAAATAATTCTGCTTTGTTAAAAAGTTCAGTGCCTTCAGTAAAAAAGGGTCGCTTCTCGTCATACTGCACTTCAAACGCAGTGAGATTATAAATGATGTTATCGGATTGAACCTGACCAAAGTCGGGGATCAAAGTTGCATCAAGCGTAAAGCTTTGACTTACTCCCCACTTTAAATCCATACCGCCTTTTAACTGAGAAGCATTGGTGGTTACATCATTTTCTTTATCGTGGTAAGTATTGAAATAATAAGTTGCATAAGGAGAAAGCGATAAACGCAGCGGAGGTTCAATATTTGAAATACCTTCCAAAGGTTGCCACTGCGATACAATGCCATTTACCTCGGGATCATTGTTACAAGAATGATAATCGTGTCTTGTGCGGCGAACGATGCGGTAAAAATCCACGGCCCAATCCTGCACATCCACTTTTGGAAACCGCAGCGCCGAATAAGGAATTTTAATCTCGGCATAGTAGCCATCATCATTAATAATCACCTTGCTGTCCCAAACTGCATCCCACGCATTGTCAATTTCTGAGTTTGCATAAATTTTAAAATCACTCTGCACACCTCTTGCCGAAACGCCGAATCCAAAACCATTTAATCCATCATGGTAAGTGTCGAAGCCAAAGAAGATTGCATCGGCATCATCAAAAAGATTATCGCGTTTAGATAAGTGCATCCAAATACTATCACGCTGCATAAAACATTTAATGCCAACATAAATCGCATCATTATTATAAACAACAAAGACCTCAGTATTATTGGTTGGAATACCCGGTGTGGGTGCACCTTCAAAAAATTGATTGTAAGGTTTTGCTTCTTTCCAGCAATCATCATCAAGATGGCCATCAAGTTTTGGTGGATTCAAAATCCTTGTTGCTGTAACCGGAAGTTTTTCCTGAGCCAACCCAAAGCAGGTAAAAAAAAATTGAAATGATAGAAGAAGTAAAAACGGCAGTTTCATTAGTTATTAATTGGAATTTTGTAAAGATAATTTTATACTACAAAGCACATTCACATCGTTGAATCAATTTCATTTATTCATTTCCATCTTACCGCTCTTAGGATTAATTTTACCGAACATTTATTTTTATGCAGAAGAATTTTTCTATCGCAGTATTAATTTTTATTCTCAGTTTTTATTCTGCAATTTTAAAAGCACAGCAACCTGTTCGCTGTGTTACTTCAGAATACCTTCAAATTCAGGAAGAAAAATTTCCCGGCACATTGCAACAAAGCATTGATGTAAAAAATATTGCAAGGCAATGGATGCAGGATCATCCCGAAGACTTGCGCAACTCTTACGTGATTCCTGTAGTGGTGCACGTAATTTGGAAAACGCAGGCGCAAAAAATTTCTGAAACGCAGGTGAACTCACAGATTGATGTGCTCAATGAAGATTACAACCGGTTAAATGC
>JAJAYG010000097.1 GCA_026786335.1 Chitinophagales bacterium
GCTATGCATAGCGTAAAAACCATTGAAGGAGTTCTGCGCCCTGCACTCTCAACTTTGGTTCCGCGAGATGGGGGCAAAGTTGGAATCATTCTCGACATTGGAGCCAATGTAGATTGTAAACCCGAAATGCTTTTGCAGTTTGGAATTTTAGGTTCGTTGTATGCAAAACACATTTACCATCTCGAGAATCCAAGAGTAGCATTAGTAAGTATTGGTGAAGAAGAAGGGAAAGGAAATTTACTTGTTAAAGAGTCGAGTGAATTGATGAAGGGAAATGATAAAATGAATTTTATCGGTAACATCGAAGGCCGTCAGATTTTTAATGATACTGCAGATGTAATGGTATGCGATGGTTTTGTTGGAAACATCATTCTTAAATTCGGTGAATCAATTTACGATATGATTAAGAGCCGCGGCATCACAGATCCTTTCTTTGAAAGATTCAATTACGAAAATTATGGTGGCACCGGAATCCTTGGAGCAAATGCTCCGGTAGTAGTAGGTCACGGAATATCTAATGCTTCTGCTTTCCATAATATGATTTTGCTTACACGCGATATGGTAGAGACAAAAGTTGTTGAAGCTTTCAGAGAGGTTTTTATCAGCCATCACTCTGACGAAGAGAAAGCATGATCCGGCTTTCTTTTTCTTCCTAAAAAATAAAGGAGAATAATTTAAACAAGGAAAGTTTTAGTCTTCCACTTTTACTTCAACAAGTTTTGGTTCAAACTTCCTCTGTTGCATGTTGAACCTGTCTCCATGTGTCATAAAATGCACAATAAGATTTTCTATAGAGAGGGGATTGCTTTCAGGAATGTCGGCAATGTTCGTATGCCGAATATTATGGCCATCAATAATTACAACCATTCCTGAGCCAATTGCTTCCATGTGATTTCCTTGTGTAATCAGCATGCCGGTATCTTCTCCCAAACCAATTCCAAGGCACGATGGATTTGCAGCAACAGCCTGAACCAATCTTGCAAACCTTCCGCGCTTATCAAAATGCGAATCAAAAATTACTTCTTTGTTAAAACCAAGTCCGGTGGTAATTTTTACTTCGCCCTTAAGATGAGCTTTGGCGCTACTACCTTCGTAGATCATGGTGCCACTCATTGCCATTGCACCTGCACTGGTACCGGCAACTACAAAATCATCTTCCATAAATCTGTGATGCAGAATTCTTAAAAACTGTGTGCCGCCAAATGTTGAGGTGAGGCGGTATTGATTGCCGCCCGAAAACATTGCTGCGTCTGCTTCGCTGATTCGTTTGAGAAAATCTTCATCATTTGCATCTTCACGATCGCGAATTGAAATGTGCCCTGTATTGCTGCAACCGATTTTTTCAAAAGCATGTAAATAATTAAATCCAACTTCTTTTGGCGAACCCGATGCAGTGGTAATAATTTCTATTCGCGCATCAACACCACCCGCTTCGCTCACCATTCTTTTTAGAATTCCCAGTTCAAAGAAATTCAGATTATCGCGGTGTATTACTCCAAGCTCCAGATCTGTTCCTTTGTCTTCAGCCCCCCCAATTGCTATTAATTTTCCTTTAGGAATATTCATTTTGTTTTAGCTATGGTTCGAAGCAAATGTAATTGTTGAAGTAAATTATTTCTGGGTATGCCGAATTATGTATCCACATGGCAATTTATTTTAGTTCAATTATTTAAATCTGAGTCATCAAAAATATTTATGTAACGTATTGCCGGTTCTTCAACTCTTTAGTTCCCTTCAAAAAAAATCTGCTATGTTTGAACGCAATAGAAAAAAGTTTTTTATGGGAATGGAAATAGTAAACATCAGAGTCTTAAACGGTCCGAATTTTTGGAGCGTTCGCCGGCACAAAATGATTTGGATGAAGCTGGATTTGAAAGAACTGGAGAATTTTCCTACCAATAAAATTCCCGGATTCAAGGATCGGTTACAAAAGTTATTTCCTTCCATTTACTCTCACGAATGTTCGGTTGGAAAGCCCGGCGGTTTTTTAGAGCGTGTTGAAGAAGGAACATGGATGGGGCACGTTATTGAACACATGGCACTCGAGCTGCAAACCCTTGCAGGAATGGATGTGGGTTTTGGAAGAACAAGAGAAACATCTGAAAAAGGAATTTACAATGTAGTGTTCACTTACATGGAAGCAGAAGCAGGTGTGTATGCGGCTAAAGCCTGTGTAAGAATTGCCCAAGCACTTGCTGATAATATAGATTATGATTTAACTGATGACATACAAAAATTACGAGAGATAAGAGAAGAAGAAAGACTTGGTCCATCTACTGGAAGCATTGTAGATGAAGCGGTATCAAGAGGAATTCCTTACATAAGATTGAACAAAAGATCACTGGTTCAATTGGGTTATGGAAAGAATCAAAAAAGAGTACAGGCAACAGTAACATCAACCACTTCAAACATCGCTGTTGAAATTGCATGCGATAAAGAGGAAACAAAAAATCTTTTGGAGAAAGCAGAAATTCCTGTGCCAAGGGGAATGATTTGTTATAACGAAGACGATTTAAAGAATGTAATAAAAAAGATCGGCTACCCGCTGGTTACAAAACCAATTAATGGCAATCACGGAAAAGGTATAACCACCAATTTGCTCAACTGGGATGATGTAGTAAAAGGAATGGAAGCAGCGCAAAAATATTCGCAAGCTGTAATTGCAGAAAAATTTATTACCGGCTACGATCACCGCATATTGGTAATTGATTACAAATTTATTTGCGCAGCTAAAAGAACTCCCGCTTCTGTAATTGGTGACGGAAGAAAAACTATTCAGCAATTGATTGATGAAGTAAATACCGACCCGCGAAGAGGTTATGGTCACGAAAAAGTTTTGACTTCTATTAAAGTTGATGAGTTCACAGAAAAAATTCTTCGTGAAAAAAATCTTACACTAGATTCAGTGATTGCAAAAGGTGAAGAGTTGTGGCTAAAACCAACAGCAAATATTTCTACAGGTGGCACCGCAGAAGATGTAACTGATTTGGTTCATCCCGATAATATTTTTATGTGTGAACGCATTGCGCGCATTATTGGTCTCGACATCTGCGGTATTGATATTATGACTCCTGATCTTTCTCAACCAATTGGTCAAATCGGTGGTGCCATTCTCGAAGTAAATGCTGCGCCCGGTTTTAGAATGCATCTTGCACCTACATCAGGCTTGCCACGTAATGTTGCCGATCCCGTAATCAACATGTTGTTTCCAACGGGAGTTGATACCCGCATTCCTATCATTGCAATTACAGGCACCAATGGAAAATCTACTACCACCAGATTGATTGCCCACATGGTTCGATCAATTGGTTACAGAGTTGGCTACACAACTACTGATGGAATTTACATTGGCAATCAAATGATGATGAGAGGTGATTGCACCGGGCCTGTTTCAACGCAATTTATTTTAAAAGATCCTACGGTAGAATTCGCTGTGCTTGAAACAGCAAGAGGCGGAATTCTTCGAGCAGGTTTGGGATTCGATCACTGCGATGTTGCAATTGTTACCAACGTACAGCCCGATCATTTGGGTTTAATGGGAATTGAAACCGTTGAACAACTTGCAAAAGTTAAAGCAGTATTGCCGGAAACAGTGTGGCCCGAGGGCTGGGCAATTTTAAATGCCGATGATGAATTGGTTTATGAAATGCGAAGAAGTCTCAATTGCAATGTTGCCTTCTTTTCATTGGATGAAAAAAATTCTCACATACAGGCCAATGCACGCAAGGGTGGAATTTCAGCAGTGGCAGAAAATGGTTACATCACCATTATGAAAGGGCAATGGAAAATACGGGTAGATAAAATTGCAAACATTCCATTGACGTTTGGCGGCAAAGCAACTTTCAATATTGCAAATGTTTTACCTGCTGTGCTTGCCGGTTACCTTAGAAAATTTGATATTGAAGACATTCGTTCTGCACTGCAAACTTTTATTCCTTCACCCGGAACTACACCGGGAAGAATGAATCTTTTTCAATTCAAAAACTTCCAAGTGCTTGTTGATTATGCGCACAACTTTGCCGGATTAAAAGAGCTTGGAAAATTTATTGAGAAAGTTGATGGCTCACCAAAAGTGGGAGTGATTGCAGGAGTAGGTGATCGCCGCGATGAAGACACTATTGCTTTGGGTGAAGTTGCCGCAAATGCTTTTGATGAAATCGTGGTAAGGCAAGACAGAAACCTGAGAGGAAAAACTTCGGAAGAAATTATTGCATTGCTCATGAAAGGAATTCACAGTGTTGATGCAAATAAAAAAGTAAAAATTATTCCCAAAGAACCCGAAGCAATTGAC
>JAJAYG010000098.1 GCA_026786335.1 Chitinophagales bacterium
ACACCACTGAGTTGTACTAATAAAATAATTTTCCTTGCCGGAAGGTTAAATACCTATAACTAATAGTTCTAAGTTTTAATTACTGTTTTAGCAGATGTGGTTTTCTTGTTTTTGCTTTTGAATGATCTGTTCAAAAGTTCTACCATTAGAGAAGAAAAATACCCACTTACCCTATAGTAATTGTTGAAGTAAACTGGGTAAGCGCCAATATTTGCTTTTGCCTCCCTTGCAGTTCTTCCTAATTCAACTTCAGTTTTCTTCAAATTTATTGCATCCTCTACTGAATCATAGAGCATATTAAAATAAAGCCAATGGCTTTGGTTTATTAAATAATCAAGCCCAATAAAATGCATTTCGATGTGCGAATCATTAATAATTTGTGAGGTGAAGCCTACAGGCTTTTCGTTCAAAATGTATAAATGAACTTTGAAGTTTTCTTTAAGGCTTTTTTTCATTTCAATGAAATAATTCTTAGAAACAATTACCATTCTTATTGATTGTTTAAAAACCACATTGTTGTATAACATTTCTATTTCATTAGAGTATTTTTCAATGTCTAATAGACTCAATTCCCGTCTTGTGATTTTACCTAATAGCTTCCTGCTTTTGCGAACTCTTTGCGCATATCTATGTCTAAGCGATTTAACATAATCTTCAAATGAATTCCATTTAGGATCAATTGCAAGCTTCATTGTAAGATCTTCTTCCCAGGTTTTGTAGTTCAGTTTGGTTACCCAATTTTCTTGCAGACCTTGCCAGTCTTTAATTAAAATTACATGGGGCTTGGGTTTTATTTGAGAATAGAATGATTCGAGCAGTTTAAAGATTGAGAGGGTTTCCGTTTTCAATTTATCATAATAAAGCCCGGTGCTATCAATTTTTAATAAGTTTCCACAAACAAGCAGTTGAAATCCCTTTTTGGTTATAAAATTTTCAATTAGTTTTATAAAAGCATTTTGCTCAAAGATTGAGATGTAATGCATTTTGCCAAAATGAATTTTCTGGAAATAAGCAACAGCAATAATTTGGTTTGAATTATTATAAATAAGGAGGTAGGAAAATGAAATATTTTTAAGGTTAGAAACTTCAGGGATTATTAATGTCTCGCTTTTAAGATGATGATTTGCGGGAAGGAAATTATCCCATTCACTGGCTATTTGCTCTATCGATGAATATTCTTTGTAATACACTTAGCGCCGGCAGTTAACTTGGTTTTACCAAGATGACGTGCCGGCGCTAAATATATTTCTTTCGCCATCAAAACATTTATTCTTTGATTAAAATAAAGCTTAACCGGTTAACAAGAAAGATAAAGTTATTCTGCTTCGACCAGCAATTTACTTTGAACCTTTACCATCCAGTTAAAAATGTCGGGTAATGCACCGGATTTAATTCCTTCCAGTTCATCTTTAAGTTTTACTGAAAAAGGTATTTCATTAACAGGCGGCAATGCTATCATGTTGCCCTTATGTTCAATATGCGAGATGGTACTTATACTCGCTGCGGTTCCGGTACCAAAGGCATCCTGGAGAATACCTTTTTGATGTGCATCGAAAACTTCATCAATAGAAATTTTTCTTTCTTCAACTTTTGTTCCGTGATGTTTTAAAAGTTGAATCACGCTATCACGTGTTACCCCATCGAGAATGGTTCCATCAAGTTCAGGTGTAATAGCAACGCCATCAATTACAAAAAACACATTCATGGTTCCAATCTCCTGAATGTATTTATGTTCATTCCCATCAGTCCATAAAATTTGTTCAAAGCCTTTTTCAATTGCCTCTCGTAAGGGGAGCATTGAGGCACCATAATTTCCTGCAGCTTTTGCAAATCCAACTCCGCCTTCAAATGCTCTTACATATTTAGCTGTAGTCATCACCTTTACAGGTTTAGGATAATATAAACCGGCGGGCGAGGTAATGATTAAAAATTTAAAAAATTCAGTGGGTCGCACGCCTATAAATCGATCCATTGCAAACATAAATGGTCGCAGATACAATGAGCAACCTTGTTCTTTCGGAATCCATTCCTGATCCATGTGAACCAATTCATGCAGCGAATCGAGCCAGAGATCAAGTGGAACTTCGGGCATTGCCATTCGTTGTGCAGAGATGTTGAAGCGTTTGAAATTCATTTCGGGTCTAAAGAGCAATGCATTTCGCTCAGCATTTTTAAATGCCTTCATTCCTTCAAAAATTATTTGACCATAATGCAATGCTGAGGATGCCGGGCTGAAGGGAAGATTTCCGAATGGAATAATTCTGCAATCAGTCCATTTTCCTTTTCTGCACTCAGCAACAAACATGTGATCGCCATATAATTTTCCGAACTGAAGATTGCTAAAATCAACAGAACTCAGGCGGCTTACCTCAGTATGCTCAACGTGAAAAGGATATTTCATAATTGATTTATTTGTTTTTCGCTGCTGAAAAAATATTCTTAACAGGTGTTAAAAATAAAGATTCCTTTTTAGCTCAAACAGAACATGAGCAACTTATTTTTGTAAAAAGGAAAACTACCAATATGAATGAGGTTGAAAATGCTGATGCACTGCAAGCAATTTTTAGTGGAGAAACGTATCTGGTTCCCGAAAAAAGAAAGGTAAAATTATTTTCTTCGGGAGCAATACATTCTGAAAAGCTCAAACTTCTGTTTATTCTTAAAAATGAAAATGTTGAAACTGCATCGCAGTCGGAATTAGAAGTGATTCAGAAAACAGCAGACTGGAAAGATCTTAAATTGAAAAGAGAGGAAGTAGGAATAATCAACATTGCATCGCAGCCGACTTCAGTTGTAAATATTTTAAAACAGTTTTCAGTCAATAATATTGTTGCTTTGGGTGTTGAACCACAGGAGATCGGGTTAGTTATAGAATTGCATACTAACAAGGTGTTTAAATTCATCGACATGAATTTTATTTTTACTTCTTCTATTGAAGAATTGCTTAAGAATGAGATTATAAAGAATAAATTTTTTGCTGCTATAAAATCAATGTTCAAATAGTAAATCCCGGAGCAAGATTGAAACTCATTTTCGCTACACAAAACAAACATAAGCTGCAAGAGGTACAATCGATGATTGGTAATCAAATTCAAATTGTATCACTTGCCGACCTTAGATATTTTGATGAACTGCCTGAAACACATTTTACACTCGAAGAGAATGCAGAGGAAAAAGCGGAATTCATTTTTAATAATTTAAAAAATAGTTGTTTTTCGGAAGACACCGGATTGGAGATTAAAGCCCTCAACAATGAACCCGGTGTTTTTTCAGCCCGCTATGCAGGTGATCAAAAAAGTGCTGCCGATAATATTGGTCTGGTGTTGGAGAAAATGAATAATGTTGAGGATAGAAGTGCAAGATTCAGAACTGTAATCTGTTTAATATTGAGTGGCAGCAAATATTTTTTCGAAGGAATAGTTGAGGGTAAAATTTTAACACACAAAAAAGGTGTTGAAGGTTTTGGATACGATCCTGTTTTTGCAGCAAATGGCTTTGAGAAATCTTTTGCAGAATTATTATTGAGTGAAAAGAATAGGATCAGTCACAGAAGCAACGCATTTGAAAAAATGAGGTCATTCCTTTTATCTAATTGTTAATTCAGCAAATATTTAAATTGGCTGATGCAACTAATAGTTATATTTTTATGTCCATAAATAAACTTCATGAGACTTTGGGACAAACAAAAGATTGAAGAAGCAGTACTTATTTCGGGCAGCATCAACGGCGACCGTAAAATGCAGGAGCAACTGTATAAAGCTTTCGCTCCTAACATGTTTACAATTTGTCTTCGGTATGCAAACAGTCATCAGGAAGCAGAGGATATGCTACAGGAGGGTTTCATCAAAGCGTTTAATAATTTGAGTAAGTTCAGAAATGAAGGCTCATTTGAAGGATGGATGAAAAGAATTTTTGTGAATGCAGCAATTGAACTTTTCAGAAAAAATCATTTGAGCAGAATGATGGTTGAGGTGGATGATGTTAAATACAATCTGTTGCAGCAAGATGATTTTCACCATCTGTCAGCGGCAGATCTTTTAAAAATGGTTCAGTCACTTGCTCCCGGTTACAAAACAGTTTTTAACCTATATGCAATTGAGGGTTTTTCTCATCAGGAAATTGCTGATATGCTTTCAATAAATGTTGGCACATCAAAATCTCAATTAGCTAGAGCAAGATATTTATTACAAAAAATGGTTTTAAATTCACAGAAGGTACAACGGTATGCTGCGGTTTTCTGATAAAAATATTGTTGATCAAAAATTTAAAGAGGCCTTAACCGATTTTGGTGTTAAGCCATCGGGCAGGGCATGGTGGAACCTTACCGCAGCCCTCGACGATAAGAAAAGGAGTTCAGTTAAAAAGAGAACTGTAACCGGTATTCTTTTTATAGTAATGTTTGCTTCAACTATTTCAATTTTTGAGGCGCGTAAGAATAATCATGGCAATTCTGATAATGTAAAAAATGTAACTTCCTTAAATAGTGAAGCTGAAAATTCTTCCTTAGTATCAAGTTCGAAGAATCCAATACCTATTTTTAGTAAGAGTGATAATACACCAACTTATTCTCAGGATTTAAATGAGACAGTTTTTGAAACTGCAAGTAAAACTAATCTGCAAAATGAAAATGTATATGCTACTGATAACTCAAGTGATAAGCAAAAAGCTTTAGCCAACAGGGAAACCTTTAGCTCATTACATTATCGACGTAGTTTCATTTCTTTTTCAGAAAATTCAGATTTGCTGAATAAAAAGAGTTTTGAAAATAAGCAAACACCCCAACTGTCTACTGTTTTAAGAAAGGGATATTTATCACCTTCAATTATGCTAAATAGTACATGGTTGTATGATCAAACTGCAATGTCAAGTCCTGTATTAAAATATAAATTCACGTATGGAATTGAATTGGGAATGGAAGGCGGATACATAATTAGCAAGCACTGGGGACTTGCTGCAGGCTGGTATCTTTTTTCTACTCAAGGACAGAAGTACAGCAATATCGATCAATATGAGAGAACAACCAGTCTCGAATACAAGGATAAAAGCATTTCATTCACTTATATGAATTTACCGGTAATGGTTCAATATAGATTGCCACATTATTCTTCTTTGCTCAATGCTCCTTCGAATGTGAGTTTGTTATTAGGTGGCCAATACAGTAAAATGATTTCGTTCAGCAACGATAATATAAAAGGAGAGTTGAACAATAATGAATTATTCTACAAAAATGATTTTGCTATAGTAACGGGAGTTGACTATGATTTATTTATCGACCGTCCTGTGTATTATACTGTTGGAATTAGAGCATCATACGGCTCCAATGTTTTCAATGGAGAAGTTCCCAATGATTATGAATTTGATAAACCTCACAATTTGCTGATTGGAATTCATGCAGCTGTAAATTTCTCGCTCGATAAAAACGGCTTCATTAAATAATTAAACGGTTCAAGCTTTACAACTTCTTAAAATCATTGGGTGATGATTCATTCATGATTTTGTAAATCACTTCAAATATTTCTTCGGCATTCGGTTTACAGAAATAATCACCATCACTTGCATACGCAGGGCGGTTTGCCTTTGCAGAAATAGTTACAGGTGATGCATCTAACCATTGAAAAATATTTTGATGTTCCATTACTTGTTGAAACATATAAGCGCTTGCACCGCCGGGAACATCTTCATCTAAAAACACTACGCGATTTGTTTTGCGAACCGACTCACCAATCTTGTGATGAATATCAAAAGGCAAAAGTGTTTGCACATCAATCAGCTCAACAGATATTCCAACAGCATTTAATTTTTCAATTGCATCTGCAGCAATTCTGCAGCATGAACCATAAGTAACAAGGGTAACATCATTTCCTTCTATAAGAATTTCAGGAACACCCAATGGCATAGTAAATTCATTTAAGTTAGAAGGAAGTTTTTCTTTCAATCGGTATGCGTTCAAACATTCAATCACCAAACACGGATCGTCACTCTGCAACATAGTGTTGTAAAATCCTGCTGCCTGCGTCATGTTACGCGGAACAAGAACATAAATTCCGCGAAGCGAATTCAAAATCATTCCCATTGGTGATCCTGCGTGCCACACCCCTTCGAGGCGATGCCCGCGAGTGCGAATAATCAGCGGCGCTTTTTGCGTGCCGCGTGTGCGCCATAATAAAGTTGCAAGATCATCACTTAAAGTTTGAATGGCATAGAGTAAATAGTCGAGGTATTGAATTTCTGCAATCGGCCGCAACCCACGCATTGCCATTCCAATTCCCTGCCCGATAATAGTTGTTTCTCGAATGCCGGTGTCAAACACTCTTTCAATTCCATGCTTCTCTTGCAATCCTGAAAATCCCTGATTCACATCACCGATTTGCCCGAGGTCTTCGCCGAATGCAAATAGTTTTGGTTCACGCAAAAGTGCCTGATCAAAAAAGTGATTCAGTATTTCGAAGCCATTTAGTATTGGAGCATCATCAGTGTATTC
>JAJAYG010000099.1 GCA_026786335.1 Chitinophagales bacterium
AAACCACCTAAGTACTTTATGCGAGAGAAATGCAAAAGCAATTCCCCCATTTGCCGGCGAAAGCAAATTGAAAAACCTGCTTATGATTTGAAAATTACCGGTTGCAATTCTGCTCTTTCTTCTAAACTCTTCCTTCATCAAATTGCTAATGTCTTCATAACAAACAGCATTGAGTTCATTAATTGCATAACCACCTTTTTCAATTGCTGCCATGGTAATAAAGAAATCATCCACAATAAATTTAGAGGGTGTTGGGGTAAAAAAATCTTTTCGTATTGCATAACATCCGCCAAAAGCTCCCATCATTGCACCCCATAAAATTCCTTCACGAAACTTTATTATGTTTTCTGATGATTGATAAAAACTTTCTTGCTTTGAAATTCCATCATGCTTTAATTCATGCGGCTGAATGTTACCTGCCACTAAAGCAATTGTTTGATTTTTAAAATGTTTTACCAATTGAAAAATAGTTTCTTCGGTAAAAAAAACATTAGCATCGGTTAAAAGCAACACCTCTCCTTTTGCATTTTCACTCAGCGAATTAATAATTCCGGCTTTACCTGTTCGCGAATTAAATTGCTGAAATGAAATTTGAGGAAATGAATTTGCCAATCCTTCAACAATTTCTTTTGTTGCATCAGTTGAGGAATCATCACCAATTAAAAACTCGAGTTTATTTTTTGGATATGCCGTTTCTAAAGTGGTTTTAATTTTTCTTTCAATCACCTGCTCTTCATTATGAACAGCAAGTAACACAGAAACAAAAGGGAGCTCATGTGAATTATTAAAACAAATTTCATTTTGCTTTTTGCCCCTTGAAAAAAGTTTTAAAAGAAGCGGATAGAAAATATAGCTGTGAAAAACAGCCAACACACAAAACCAAAAAACAATTTGAAGAATAATCACTTAAGAATTGCTTTATAAAATTCAATGAGGTCATCAACAATTTTTTTGTTGTCGAAATTCTCGGCAACAAAGGTTTTACCGTTTTGCCCTATGCGGTTTAATTCGCCATCATCTTTTAAAAGTCTCTTTATTTGGCGGGCAAATGCATCAGCAGTATCAGCGATTAAAATATTTACTCCATCAGTTGCGTTGAGGCCTTCAGCACCAATAGCTGTTGAAACCACAGGTTTTCCTTCAGCCATCGCTTCTATAATTTTTACCCTCATCCCGCTGCCCGAAAAAAGAGGCACAATCATGATTGATTTAGAGCGAATAAATGCTTTTGAATTCTCCACCTCTCCCACAATTTCAAGATTAGGAAAAGGCCGCTCAGGAAAATTATCAGGGAAGTTTCTTCCGGCCATAAAAAATTTTACGGCAGGAAATGCACTAAGCACTTTTGGAAAAACAATATCAAGAAACCATTCTACTCCTTCACGGTTCGGCAACCAATCCATGCTGCCAATAAAAAAAACAGATTGTTTTTCAACAGGCAAATTGCTTTCCACACCCCCGTTGATATTTACTCCTACCGGTGAAGTATGCAAAGGGAGTTTGCAACCCATCTCAACAAATTTAGCAGCATCTACATTTGTAATGGCCACTAATGCATCACAAGAATTAAGATTATAAATTTCAAATTCTTTCATGCGGGCAGCAAGTGTTTGCAAGTACCATTTTTTTGCTCCCGGCCTTGCAGTAGTTGAATTTCTTTCCCAAATTAAATGCTCAATATTATGTGCCCGCAGAACAATCTTTGCTTGTGAAAATTTGCGAATCACCAGCAAATAAGGTAACAAATACAAACCTTCCAATTGCACAATGTCAAATTCATTTTCTCTGAGAATTGAAGAAAGCAGTTTTTCAAAATCGGGAGAAACGAAACGTTGAATGTTATAGGCATCACCACTAAACATACTCTTCAAAGCATCCCACCAATTAATATCGGTATCCAGCAATACAGAATAAAAGTCGGCGAGTTCCTGATTTTCAACAGGCATTTCATCAGGCGGAAAAAAATGTTTTTTTGTGTTGATCGCGGCAACGGTAACCTTATGACCGGCTTCATAAAAACCTCTCGTGAGTTGATGAATAGCAATCACCTCTCCATCACGCAGCGGATACGGAAATTTTTTGCAAACCTGTAATATTTTCAAAATACTTTCTTTTGGAGAGCGGCAAAGTTAATTGACATTCTTTGTTTCATTTTTTTATTACTGAAAGAAAGTAATAACTTTACAACAGCAAATAATATTTAAAACCCTTCAAGAAAAATATATCTTGCAGGTGTGCATCTTAAAATTATATTTGAAAATTATTTTCAACCATTAAAAATTCACGCTATGAAAAAATTACTCCCTTTAGGTTTATTCTATCTGTTATTCCTATTTGTTTGCGCATATAGTGCCAATTCTCAATCAATCGTTTGGGCTACTTCTTATGGCGGTCCTGGAAAGGATAAAGGACGTGACATTGGCGTTGATGCTAGTGGCAACAGCTACGTAACAGGATTTTTTTCTGATTCTGCAACCTTTGGCTCGCAAAAAATTTACACTGTTGGAGATTCCATTGATGAAGACATTTTTATTGCAAAGTTTGATGGCAACGGTGCGCCATTATGGGCACATAGTTTCGGAAACGGAATTGAAGACCATACAGATTTCCCCTATGGATTTAGCACCAATGAAACCGGATACAGTGTGATTACCGGTATTTGCTCTAACTATATAAAATTTGAAAAAGGTGACTCTGCAGGTACAGGAAGTTTGAACGATATGATGCTTGTGCTTTTTGATAATGATGGCAATTTAAAATGGGCAAAAGTTGGAGGATGGGGTAACAAAGTTCAATATGGCTCTGCAGCTTTTATTTCAAATGATGGAACTATTTATTGCACTGGAAATTTTACAGGCGATACACTTAATGTCTATGGAGATACCCTACTCACCTTTAGTGATTCAAAACAAAGGTTCTTTACTGCGTCTTATACAACTGCGGGAGACCTGCTTTGGGTAAACTCATATGCTTCTGATAATACGCTGGAATCAAGAGATATTAAAGGTGATGAATATGGTAATCTTTATGTAAGCGGAAATTATGAAGGAACATTTAATGTCGATTATTCTTCGATAACCTCTCTAGGTTCTAATGATGGTTTTATTATGAAACTTAATACCAATAGTGGTTTCCAATGGGTAAAGACTTTTGGATCATCAATTCCCAATTCATCTGAAAGTGCTTACACGATCGCAGTTGATACAAGCAAGAATCTTTATGCTGCTTCAATCTTTAATGATAATATAACTTTTGATGGCAACACAATTACAACAGGTTCAAAACATAATATCGTTGTAGTTTGTTATGGCGCCGATGGCGTTTACAAATGGGCAAACTCAATTGTAGGCGATGCAGATGCAATGTTCTCCATCTTTTGCTTAGGCCTTATGGCTGAAGATAATGTGGTGGTGACCGGTTGTTTTACCGGCGTGGCAACCATTGATGGTTATTTGTCAACAACACCTTATGGCCCCGATCCAATTTATTCCGATGTATTGTATGCAGCTTTTAGCCCAATAGACGGGAAAGGACAATGGATTTCTCATGTAGGCGGAACTGATACTGATGCTGGATTTGGACTTGCTGGTAATCATTCAGGTTTTAGTTATGCCGCAGGGAATTTTCACTTTGATGGAACCTTTGGCCCCTATACTTTATATGCAGACGGAATTTCTGACGGCTTCGTTTTAAAGTTTCATCAGAATGATTATTTGAGTGTTCCTGGAAATTTAGTGAAGCAAAATGCAACAGCATTTCCTGTTCCCAGCAACGGCACATTGAATGTGTCATTAACACCCGATGCAACTTTATTAAAATTCGTTGATGAACTTGGAAGGGTTCTTATTGAAAAGAATGTAACCGGCAAGAGTTTAGAAACGCTCAATCTTGAATCATACAGCAATGGAAATTATTATTTACAGATTTGCGGTCCTTCTTCGATTAACGCTGTAAAAGTTATTCTCCAGAAATAAATCACCTCAATAAAAAAATCCGACACGTTTATTCGTGCCGGATTTATTTTTGTTGTGAATCATTGCTGAATCATTTTAAAAATTTCAGCAGTGATCTTAGTTTGGTAAAAGACATTTTCAAATTCGGTAACCTGTTTTATTCCCCATCCAACATTTGTTAAAAATACTTCATCAGCTGTTTTTAATTCAGCAGGAGAAACTGATTTTTCTTTGAAAGGAAAGTTATTTTCTTTTAGAAACATGATAAGGTTTTTACGCATCACTCCTTCTACACCGCCATCAGAAACAGGCGGAGAAAAAATTTCTCCTGCTTTAATCCAAAAAATGTTTGAGGAAGTTGCTTCGGCAACCATTCCTTTGCTGTTCAACAGTAAACAATCATTCAGGTTATTTTCGCTTTTGTAGATCGAAGCCAAAATATATGGCAATGCATTCATTGATTTAAAATAGGAAATTGTTGAGCTATCTTTTTTTACTTCTTCAAATATGCCAATCCTGAATGGCTCTTCTT
>JAJAYG010000100.1 GCA_026786335.1 Chitinophagales bacterium
AAGTCATCCCCTCCCTTTGAAAAAGGGAGGGGACGAGTATTCGCGAAGCGAATACTCAGGGGTGAGTTGACAAATCAGTTAAAACTCTCCCCTGACTTCAAACTTCGTTTGAAGTCATCCCCTCCCTTTGAAAAAGGGAGGGGACGAGTATTCGCGAAGCGAATACTCAGGGGTGAGTTGATTCTACTCTCCCCTGACTTTGAACTTCGTTCAAAGTCATCCCCTACCTTTGAAAAAGGGAGGGGACGAGTATTCGCGAAGCGAATACTCAGGGGTGAGTTTTAAAACAACTATCGACTATCTATCGGTATCAAATTATTAAACCCCTTTGCAATGATCTGCGTTTTGGGTAACGCTTTCTTAAGATCATAATAAATCTGCGGAGTGAGTTTGTTGAAACTAATATCGAGTGATTGAAGCGAAGCCATCAACTTCAATTGTGAAGAAGCAATTGACATATCAAGCGAAGTATTGTAAGCGATACTTAAAATTTTTATGTTTTTTAATGAAGAAAAATTCGATGGTAATGAAGTGAGTTCATTCGCTTTTAAATCGAGGTACTCTAAATTTTTTAGCGTAGAAAAATCCTTCGGCAAATCCTGGATCAGATTATCCCTGAGGTCGAGCACGTGAAGTTTTTGCAGTTGAGAAAATGTTGCAGGCAATCCAACAATCACCTGATCTTTTAAACTAAGCACTTCGAGATTTTTACAATTGGAAATGGAAGCCGGAATCAATTGAATCTTTAATAGATGATTCACAAAAAAATCACCATCCAAATGCAATTCACGCAATGAAGTGAGTTCACCAATCCATTCCGGAATTTTATTGATCTTGTTATGATCAAGAATCAAGATCTCCAAATTCTTTGCACCGCGCAATGATTCTGATATTGAATAAAGATTGCAGTATGTCAAGTTGAGTTCACGCAGCTTCGGCATTTTTGAAACTGCATCAGGTATTTTTTCAATGGAATCACGGGAGAGATTGAGCACTTCTAAATTCACCAGCTTATCAAAATCCTTGGGTAGATCGTGAATGCGGTTACAGCGCTGACCAATTGCATCTGTGCCAAGGTTGAGCTCACGTAATTGTGTTAGTGCTGTAAATGATTTTGGAAGTTCCTGCAAAAGATTTCCACTTAGATCTAATTGCTCCAGTGATTTTAAACTCCCAATTGCATCCGGTAGTTTTTTTAAATTATTTGAGGCGAGATCCAATTTTTTCAATCCTGAAATCTGTGAAAGCTTTGCAACAACTTTATCATAATCAAGGGCTGCATTATTTCTTAACTCCACCGCTTCAAGTGAAGTCAGTTTTTCCATATCTGCCGGAAATGAAGTGAGTTTATTATTCGACAAATCAATTTCGTGCAACTGAGTTAAGGAAGAAATATTTTCAGGCAAAGAAGAAATATTACAAGCAGAAATATCCAGCACTTCCAGTGATTTCAATTCACTCAGTGTTTCAAAAACCGAAGACCAGTTCATCCCTCTGTTAAAACTCAAATTAAGATATTGCAGCTTCTCACATTGAATGATTGATGCGGGAACATCAGAAAGCAAATTTGATTTCACATTGAGTGAAGCAAGTTGTTTCAATTCTAAAATACCATCGGGCAATGCTTTCAATTCATTAACACTGATCTCTAAATATTCAAGTGTGGTGATTTGAGAAAGCTGCTTCAAAGTTTCATTCCAGTTCACAAACATGCAATGCTTGAATGTGATTCCTTTCAAATGCTTCAATGTTTTATAATTGGAAGGAAGTGATTTCAATGAATCTGCCTCGAGAAATAAATAGTAACAGCAATCGGCATTTTTGATAGCTATATCTGCACGGAAAAAAGTGCTGTCGCTGCTGTAAGGAATCTCACGTAGTTGCGCATGAGTTGATGAGCAAATGTGCAGAAATGCGAATGTGCAAATGAATAAACATAGTGATGTGCTAATGTGCAAATGTGCTGATGTGCAAATGATGCGAAGCATATATAGGTTTGGTTATAAAAAGAATTTGATAAACAAGTTTTTTGTCATCTGCTTTTTCGGGTCGCATTAATTATGTGCAGTGGATTTCTATTTAATCTTTCTTAATCACATTTCAACTATTTCCATTCAACCAATTTGCTAATTATCACATTTGCTCATCATCACATTTACTAATCATCGCATCTGCTAATTATCAAATTATTTTTCTGCTCTCATTTGCGGAAATAAAATTACATCCTGAATACTTGCTGCATTGGTCATTATCATTGCGAGGCGATCAATGCCGATACCTAAACCTGCTGTGGGAGGCATGCCGTATTCGAGTGCACGCAGAAAATCTTCATCGAGTTGCATTGCTTCTTCATCACCACGCTTGCCTAAGTCCAATTGATCTTCAAATCTTTTTCGCTGATCGAGCGGATCATTTAATTCACTGAATGCATTACAGATTTCTTTTGAGTTGCAGATGGCTTCAAAGCGCTCCACCAATCCTGGTTTGCTTCGGTGCTTTTTTGCAAGCGGCGACATTTCCACAGGGTAATCAGTAATAAAAGTTGGTTGAATCAAGAATGCTTCGCACTTGTTGCCAAAAATTTCATCAATGATTTTTCCTTTCCCCATTGTTGCATCTAAATGAATTTTTAAATCATAAGCAGTGGTTCGCAATTGTGCTTCATTCATTTCACTGATGTCAATTTGAGTAAAATGCTGTATGGCTTCGAACATAGTAAAGCGTTTCCAAGGTCGCTTGAAGTCAATTAAATTTTCGCCAACCTGAACTTGTGTTTTGCCATGAAGATTAAGCGCAACACGTTCCACCATTTCTTCCACCAGATTCATCATCCACTCATAGTCCTTGTACGCAACGTACAATTCAAGCATGGTAAATTCGGGATTGTGGAACCGATCCATGCCTTCATTTCTAAAATCTTTTGCAAACTCAAACACCCCTTCGTAACCACCAACGATCAATCGTTTTAAATACAACTCATTGGCAATGCGTAAATACAAAGTCATGTCGAGTGTGTTGTGATGGGTGGTGAATGGTCTTGCTGCCGCACCGCCATACATCGGTTGCAGAATGGGGGTTTCAGCTTCTACATATTCGCGTTCCAACAAAAACTG
>JAJAYG010000101.1 GCA_026786335.1 Chitinophagales bacterium
TGATGGCGTTATTACATTTTATCTTTCATCGCTTGCATCCAACCATGATGAAAATACTACAGGAGATTGGACCTATACATTAACGAAGACACTTGATGTTGCAACATCAATTCAGCAAGTAAATGATGAATCTGTTATTCAGCTATATCCCAATCCTGCGCAGGAGGGAATCATGATTTCACTTAATGAAGAATGGAAGAATGCCATCATCACCCTACATGGTGTTGATGGGAAAAAATATTTTACCTTCTCCGCACTTCCTGATCAAAATAAAATTTTAATCAGCAGAAGTGAGTGGAACCTGAATAAAGGAATATACTTGCTTTCCATTCAATCAGGTGAAAATTTCTTTACCAAAAAAATTATTTTTCTCTGATGCAACGGAATTTATTATTTCTTTTCCTCTTCACATTTCAATTCAATGCCAATGCTCAGCAAGAGTTTAATTTTTGTGGTTTTGAAAAATATGTGCAGCAAAATTTTCATTCGGTAAATGAAGCCAATGAAACAATTTTAAATTATCCTCAGAAGGTTTCGTCGCATAAACATGGTCTCACTGATACAGTGAAAATAATTCCTGTGGTAGTTCATGTAATTCATAATGGCGGAATTGAAAACATCAGCGATGAACAAATAGAAAGTCAGCTTCGCGTGTTGAATGAAGATTTTAGAAAGATTGCAGAAACTAACGGCGACGGCAGCGGTGTTGATACCAAGATTGAATTCTGCCTTTCGAAAAAAAATCCCGAAGGCAAATGCACGAATGGCATCGTTCGCATTCAATCACTTCTCACCAATCATGATTCTTATGAGCGACCAATGCTTTCGCAACTGAGTTCATGGGATCCCGATCGCTATGTGAATATTTATGTTGTGAAAACTATTGACGGCGGATCAGTCCTTGGTTATGCTTCTTTTCCCGGCGGACCGATTGACCAGGATGGATTGGTGGTTGTATATAATGCTTTTGGTGACACACTCAATGTGAATGCGCCATACAATCTTGGAAGAACGGCTACTCATGAAATAAGCCATTGGTTCGGATTGTATCACACGTTTAACAATGGTTGCGCTGCCGATACATGCAATGATGGAGATTATGTTTGCGATACGCCGCCTGTTGCTACAGCTAATTTCGGTTGTCCTTCAAATGCCAACTCGTGTTCAAATGATTTTCCAAATGTGAATGATCAAGTGGAGAATTACATGGACTACACCAATGATGCTTGTAAAAATATATTCACAGCAGGGCAGCGAGACAGGATGCAATCAACACTCAATGCAATTCGTTTTGAAATTTGGCAAGATTCTAATCTTGCAGCAACAGGTTGTGATAGTGATGAAGTAGTTTCAAATTGCGCAGCAGTAGCTGACTTCATCACGCTGCAACCGCAGGTGTGCGTTGGTAATTCAGTTTTGTTCTACAACAAATCGTTGAACAACTGCACATCATTTCTATGGAGTTTTACAGGAGCAAACCCATCATCATCAACTATACTCAACCCAACAGTTACTTACAACACGCTTGGTTCTTTTGACGTGAAGCTGATTGCAACAAATGCGTTCGGCACTGACAGCGTTACGTTTATAAATTACATCACCGTTGTTAATCCTTCGGCCGGAATTGCATTGCCTTATCATGAAGGATTTGAATCATCTTTATTTCCTCCGGCAGGAATCACCATTGAAAATAGTGACAACGGAATTACATGGGAGCGCGATACCATTGCTGTGCATCCTGAAGGAATTGCTTCGGCAAAAATTAATAATCTCATCAATACCAACTATGGGCAAACCGATGCAATGATTCTTCCTAATCTCAACCTCTCTTCTTTTAACGGAACTCCTTATCTCACATTCAAGTGGGCTTATGCAAAATCAGATGCGCTGTACACTGATCAGCTTTTGGTCTTGATCTCTACAGATTGCGGAGTCAACTTTACGCAAATTTTTTCCAAGTCAGGAAGTTCTCTTGCAACCGGACCTACTCAAATCACTCCTTACATTCCCGATAGCAACACCATTTGGAAGAGTGCGAATGTTTCATTGGCGAATTATGAATCAAGTTCAAACGCCATCATTAAATTAGTGAATGTAACCGATGGCGGCAACAATCTTTATGTGGATGATATAGGAATTGGAATTACTACGGGAGTGAATGAAACCGCAAATGAAAATACTTTCACCATCTTTCCAAATCCTGCAACAGATTTTATAAATCTTACACTCGTAAATAAATTTCAATCGGCATTGGAAATTTCATTGCTCGATGTGCTTGGAAAAAATGTTAGGGAAATAAGTTTAGGGAAAGCAAATTCTCAAATCTCTATTCCCATAGCTGATCTTTCAGATGGTATTTATTTCATCAGAATTTTTGACGGAGAACATTTCAATACTTATAAATTCATCAAAAACTAAATCAAATGAACAACAAAAACTTTAAGTCACCGCAGATATTCATCCTGCTGCTAATCCTCGTCGCTTTTACCTCCTGCCAGTCCGGAGGCAACAAATCCAATTCGATGAACGATATGAAAATGGATGGAGATGACAGCACCGGAATGATGTCAAGCATGAAAATGATGAAAAGCATGGATAACATGATGAAGCAAATGAATTCCATGCAAATGACCCGCGACTTCGATGTTGACTTTGCAACGTTGATGAATATGCATCATCAGGGTGCAATTGAAATGGCGCAGGAGGAAGTTGCCTCAGGCAAAGACGAA
>JAJAYG010000102.1 GCA_026786335.1 Chitinophagales bacterium
ATTATTATTTCTGTTTTTTTTCTTGTTTTTTTTTCTGTTTTTATTTTTTGATTTTCTGTCAAGCGATTCTAATGAAACCTGGCCTACCAAATCTTTAGATTCAATTACATCCTTTTCTTTTTTACTTACGATTTCGACGGCTCCCATATCTGCAGGTTTCTGCCCTTCTTTGTTCATCGCAGCAATTTCTTTTACCCGGTCTGGAGTTAAAGGATAAAATGTAGATTTTCCTTTATATGCAAACCACATAAGCCGCCTAAAAATATCGGTCTTTTGAAGATAGGCGATTCCTGTTTCTGTTTCTATTTTTTCAATGTTAGTAGGAATGCCAACGAGTGCATCCATATAGGTATCCAGTTCATAATTCAAACAACACTTGAGCCTGCCGCATTGTCCCGAAAGTTTTGCCTGATTAATTGCAAGCTGCTGATAGCGGGCTGCTCCGGTATTTACCGCTTTAAAATCAGTCAGCCAAGTGCTGCAACATAATTCTCTTCCGCAACTTCCTATACCTCCAACGCGTGCGGCTTCTTGCCTTGCACCTATTTGATGCATTTCAATTTTAACATGAAACTCTTCTGCAAATTGTTTTATTAGTTCACGAAAATCCACTCTGTCTTCGGCTGTGTAATAAAATGTTGCTTTTCTTCCATCACCCTGAAATTCCACATCACCTATTTTCATTCCTAACTCCATTTGCCTCGATATGGCTCTTGCCCTAACCATGGTTTCTTTTTCTTTTATGCGGGCCTCTTCCCATTTCCTTAAATCATAGTCATTGGCAATTCGAATTACGCCTTTGATATCGTCGGAGTTTTCAGGAACCCGCTTGCGTTTCATTTGAAGTTTTACCAACTCACCGGTCATTGTAGCAACACCAACATCATAACCACCCGTTCCGCTTTCAACCACAACCACATCATGTGCATCAATAAGCAAGCGATGTAAATTGCGAAAGAATTCTTTGCGTGCACCATTCTTAAAACTTACTTCAATAAAACGTGGTGCTGATGCTTCATCAACCACCGGAATATCTGTTAACCAATCATGCACATTCAAGCGATTGCAACCGCCATTGCTGCATGAGCCATTGCTTTTACAACCGCTCGGTTTTCCATTTATTCCTGTAGTACAGCCGTTACAACTCATGATTGGTGATAGTGATTAACTGTTCAATTTGCTCTAATAAAAAAAGCAGGTCGGTAAAATTTTCACTCATTGATTTTCAGTAATTATCAATTAGTTTTTTTAATTAACTCGCCAAAGATAATTTTTTAGCACTGATAATATTTTGAATTTGAAGAGAAAGATTCATGAAAAGAATTTTAGGTGATGCGTTACGTTCAATGTGGTAATGTGATTGCTCGATGCGTTCGTCAATTATTTTCCATTCTTCAGTTTTCAATCTTTGAAGCAGGTAAGCAGCCATTTTCTTTTCTTCATCATATAAATTACTGATTGCTTCTCCTGAATAATGCATTACAATACATTCTCTTATAAACTCAAGTGTGTATCTTAAAAACTGTTTTTGTTTTTCTCTACCAGCTCTTGATATTTCTTCTACCCATTTTACCAATTCAACAGATGATTTTTTGTCAATTAATAAACGCATCCAGCGTTTCAGTATTTCGGGTTCATCTTCTTCGGTATTAACAATAAGCCGCAAAGCTTCACGATAGTTACCTTGTGATTGCCGTAAAATTTTATTTGCTGCTTCAAGATTAAGATTGTGTTTCATCATTAAATCATCGAGCAAATCATTATCATCAATGCGTGGGATGGCAATGATCTGGCAGCGCGAAAGAATGGTATTCAACACCTGCTCGCGATTTTCGGCAATCAAAATCAAAAGTGTGTTTGCAGGTGGTTCTTCTAATAGTTTTAATAAAATATTTCCTTCCTTTCTCAAATACTCAGCGAGCCAAATGATCATCACCTTGTGTTTTGATTCATAAGTGTTTAATGAAAGTTTATGAATCATCACCCGGCATTCTTCTGCCGAAATATTTCCTTGCTTGTTATCTGAACTTATAAACTCAAGCCAGTCATTTAAATTTTGATATGGGTTTGCAACTACCGCTTCACGCCATTGTTTACTAAAGTCACTGCTGAGAGCCGGGTTTTCACTACCGGTTTTTAGTTTGAATACTGGAAATGAAAAATGAATATCGGGGTGAATCATCTTCTGTGCTTTGATGCACGAAGAGCATTTTCCGCAACTATCATTTTCCAATTTCTTTTCGCAGTTGATGAATTGTGCGTATGCAAGCGCAAGTGCAAGTGATCCGTTTCCTTCGGGGCCTAAGAAAAGTTGCGCATGGCTTACGCGGTTATGCTGTACGCTGAGCATGAGTTTTTCTTTTACAACAGATTGACCAATGATGTTATTAAAAAACATGCGATCAAAAGTAAATGAGTTTTAGAAGCGTTGTTCATTGTGATTGCACAATAAAAAAAATTGACTGAATTCTTAATTCTTTGTTTAAGATTTTTAAAAAAAAATAACTGCGTAATAATTTATTGAATTATAAAGGGTATGTTATAGATCCCTTCATCACAAATTAATTTGAACAGATACATGCCGCTTGTTAGTGAACTTATATTGATCAGTTCTTCATGGTTACCAGGTTCAAGTTCTTTATTAATTATAGTCTGAACTTTTTTTCCATTTAAATCATAAATTTTTAAATTTACAAGTGAAGTTTGTTGTAGGTTGAATTTGATTGTTGCAAAATCGTTGGCAGGGTTTGGGTAAATCGTTACTCCCTTATTTTCATCTGGCATTTTATCACTTGCCTTACAAGACTTTGTAACCTTTACTCCAGTGGAAGTTTTACTGCACCCACTCGAATTTGTAACCTGAACTTTAAAAGTTCCGGTTTTTGTTGCAACATAATTTTGATTTGTTTCACCATTCAGAAAGCTTGAACCTTTTTTCCAGGCATATATGTATCCTACTCCGCTATTTGCTTGAAGTGTTACTGAACCGGCAACGCAAATATCGAGATTTCCCAGTGGGGTGATGGTAGCAGTGGGAGCAGAAAGAAGCGTAAGTGTTGTGGCTTCTGAAGTTGAAGCGCAGCTATATGAATTTGTTTCGCTTACCTTATAATTTTTTGCCTGATTAGCTGAGTATGTTTGATTAGTGGCTCCTGAAATATTTTTTGTGCCTTTGATCCATTGATAGTTTAACCCTACTCCACCATTAGCCGTTAATAAAACAGATGAACCATCACAGAAACTAATTGTACCATTTGGTGTAACAGTGGCGGTAAATGCATTTTCATCAATCAAAGAATTACAGTTGTCATCAATGCCATTGCAAACATCGGTGGCACCGGGATGTACTGCTGCATTTGCATCATTACAATCTGAATTATTAATTACGTAACCATTTGGAATTGTTTCCGCCTGAATGGTATTTAATGGATCACCATAATTATCACCATCGTTATCGCGGTAATAAGTGTTCAGTACTTCTATGGAAATTGTTATATGAGAAGTGTCTTTGTAAATTTTTACTTGAGGAAGTGTAATCAAACCGCCGTTATAAATAATAGTACCTGATTGCTTAACCTTTCCCTTGCGTACTACTTTCCAAGTTAAAGTTGTACCTATTGCTGGTTTAAAGTTTTGTAATCTTTTTGGAGTAAGATCAGCTGTGCATGAATCAGGGTAAACAACTATACTTCCGTTATAACCGGTAAGATCACGTACAAGGGCTTTAATTTCCCAAATTGAAGATTCATCAACTGCACTATCATTCCAGTCAAGCATACCATTTACCGATCCGTAATTTGCGCCGGTGGTTCCTGTACCATCTCCCCAATCTTCATTCAAACTGCAAAAGCTAAAAGCGGGAAAGGAGACATTTCTGCGATATCTATACAGGTTGTAATTATCAACATTCCAAAACTTATTATTTCCCGAATGATCACGATTGTCCCAAAAAAAATATCCTCCGAGGCGGTTATTATTCAATGAATCATAGAAAATAGTTTTCTCTGTCCACCCCAATTTCTGATCGTTTTTTCCATTAACACTAAAGATCATAGGAAATTCTTTACTTTGATATTGATGGATAATCCAACCGCCGTTTAATGCATTAAAAGTTGGTATGCCAAGATTGCACATTAGATTGGTTGATACTTCACCTAATAAGTTGTCAACTTCTTCACGATTCTTATAACCGGTATTAAGAGAGCAGTTTGAAATCCAGTCAGTAAGAAACGACAAATTAAAAGCACCTGTGTGAACTTCCACCGCAGCAATTCTTTCGGGGTAGGTAAGTGCGTAAAGAAATCCTGGTGCAGAGCCATCACTGGTAGCATCTATATAAATCCGGTTTGAATCGATGGGTAAATTTTTAATTGCCCAACTAATAATCCGATTTATCTTTTGCTGAGAGAAATTTACATTGATCCCTGTAGTTGGCGGAACATTATTGGCATCATTTAATATATCGTATGAAGGATTGCATCCCCACCAGGCTGTATTAATTGTTGAATCAGGAAGGTAATCTTCAATCTCAAGCCTTACATCATCATTAGAAGTTGAAGTTACGCTTGAGAGAAATGTTCTGCCGCCACCGTGAAAAAAGAGACGCATGGTGCTGTGCCCGCTTGAACTATTTATTGAATACGCAAAATCAAATGCGATAAAGCCAACGTTCACTAATAAAGGTTGATTCGCATCATATTTTGAACTGATAAAGG
>JAJAYG010000103.1 GCA_026786335.1 Chitinophagales bacterium
ATTGTAGCCCAAAATTTTTATAGCATCCTCTTTTGAAATTTGCTTATCCTGAATAAGAGATGACAAGATTTTGTCTTTGCCTTTCATCGCTGAAGACAGGATTAAGAATCTGTAATACTTATTGAAGAATCTTTCCATGTCATTAATTCTCTCTGTCAAGTTTACTCTTGTCGTTGTGTATGGCTTCCCCTGTGTTATGAATTGAGGATTTAGTTCGCATAAACGAATTTCATTTCCTTCTGAAAATATATTTCCCAAGTTTCTAAAAATTTCCTTTACAACTTTTATTATTCCTTCAATGCGTTGCTCTGTCTTCAAATTCTGAATAGTACGAATTAAGATGCCTGCATAAATTCCTTTTTCCCCATTTCCAAAGGTGATGTCAAGCCCCCCCGCATCATTGAAAAACCATGTTCCGTTATTTAACTGTTCCTCACCTTTGTGAACATAAGGATCAGGATGTTCTTCACTATGATAATACACTTCGCAGTCCACAACTCTGTAAGCATTCTCACCGACGATGAGACAAAGGTGATTCATGAGAAAATCAGCCCGGTTGAAAAACTCTTTTTCCCAATCCTTATCATTATTACCCATCTCTTTCCAAATTTTTTTTAGCTGATCTGAATTTTCTGTCTTACACTTTGTGTCAATGAATTCGTTTTTCATAGTTATGTTTTTTGTTTCACTGTAATGCTAATAATATTTCATTTCAAACAAGGTACTATTACATTTTAATGGAATTACTTTTTTAATAAATTAAACTTCAAACTTTTAAAATAAAAAAGGGCGAAAAAACTTTCGCCTAAAACTGCACTGTGCAGTCAATCTCCATAACTATATTACTTCTCCTTTTCAAATTCAATAATGTCAGCAATGAATGTTACAGTAATTTTCTTTGAGTTCTGGATAATATCAAGAGTGACATTTGCAACAGTTCGTGATTCGGAAAGAGTTAATCCTGCCTTCTTTGCATTTTCAATCATCGACAATCTTGCCTGAGCAATAGGACCAATCTTATCCTGGACAGAACCAATGTATTTCTTGACTGTAGATGTTCCGCTAAACGTTCCAAGGTTATGAAAGTTGTTCTTGTTAAGAGTAACTTCCGTTGTAATAACATTGGCTAAGCTTCCAGATTAAGTAGTGAGTTTACGAGCGCTGAGAGCACAAAGAAAAATGAAGGGTAGGATGTTTTTTATTTCCTAAATGTAAAAAGATTTTTTCTCTGTGGCGCTACGGGAAGATTTACCGCTTCACAGTTTTCCTTTTCTCATTCTCTTTCAACACTTCATCCATTGTCATCGGATGTGAGAAATCGAATTGCTGCGAAAGATCGCCTTCATGTTCAGGAAGACAAACGGCATAGCCCTAACTCTCCGGCTTCGAAGATTTTTTTCTCATTCGTGTTCGCCTTGCGACTACTGATTGGTCTGATTTCATCGTCTCTTACCGTGAAAACTATTGTAAGCAATTTATTAAGGTAACTATGTCCTATGCAAAAATATCTTTTCTATTCGATTTCTTCAACCGTGATTCCATGCTTTGTCAAACGCTTGTGCTTGTTTCCTTCATCCCATTGAAACTTCATGCGGCGTGTGAAGGTTCATTTTCAAAAGGGAAGAAGATTTTTTCTCTGCGCCACTAAGCTGTGTGGTAAAATATTTTTACGCAATCAAATTCACTTCGCCATTTCTTCGCGGTATCGTTTCAGAAATTCTGTGCTGAGTTTCTTTACTACCTGCTCATGCTTCTTGTGCATTGCAAAAGCTTCCTTCATAGATATCGGCTGCTCGAAGTCGAACAACTTGCTCAGGTCTCCCTTGTATTCAGGGAGAGAAACCACTTGTTTTTTTTTAGTGTCCATAATAAGTTTCATTTTCTCTTTTGTTTACAACTCTTGCACTTATCGGTCGAATAAAATTTCCATTTCTGAAGGTGAAAATTACGGAAAGTAAACGATTTGCATTACTCATTCCAAGGCAAGCAAAACGAAGTTCATTGTCAGTTGTAATTCGGCTCACAACAATTTTGCGATCAGTATCAAGCCAAATGCTTTCGGCTTCAATAATTGAAACGCCGTGCTTGATCCAGTTCTTATTAATATTTCCTTCATCCCACTGAAATTTCATGCGGCTTTTTTAGATTCATTTCAACAATATAAAAAAATTTTTTCTCTGTGGCTGTACGGTGAGATTCATTTGCGCTACTTAACCAACGAGTGCATTTCAATGAAAAACCTTCTCTTCAATTTTGCGAATTTGCTCTTCATGATTTACAACAAGGTGCTCGCGTTCTCCTAAATTTATTACCGACAATCGAAGTTCACCAAGTGATAGATTGGTTTTTATTTGTTGCTGTTCCAACTTTTCAAGGCGATCATTGGCTTTTATGTGTTGATTTTCTAATTTTTCAAGTCCCTCGTTTGTTGTCTCCGTTTTCTTGTTTAGAGATTTGAGTTCGTCCACAATTGTATCCTGTTTCATTACCATCTCGGCAAGCAATTCCAAATAACGATCATCATTATTATCCATAGTTGAAATTTTTTACGAAGATAAAAAGAGTTTTCTTGCCTATGCTAAATTGAGTGCCGCTGTAGCATTCCTTAACCACCAACCCAATCACTATCACGTTTTTTTCTTAAAGATAAAAAGATTTTTTCGCTGCAAATTCAAATTTGTTAAGCACCTAAAAAGTATCATTCCTAATATCCATGGAATAAAAAAGGCGAAATAGCTCTCGCATGAAACTCATAACTCATTGCTTATAACTCATAACTCAATCCTAAACTTTCCTCACCACCAAAATACTTCCACTCACATCATTCACTTTAACAGCATCACCAATCAAAACAAAACCACCATCTGCCATTGCATCATAGCGTTCGTTCTCAATTTCAATTTGTCCAGCAGGGCGAAGTGGAGTTATGGCGATTCCGGTTTTACCAATCAAAGATTTGTGTGAAATATTTTCCAGAGTATCTGCAAATTTTCCTTGTGTTTCATTCAAAACAAAACCTTTGAGCGCGCCGGTTTCAAAAAGCTTTTGCCCGAAGAAAATAAACAGAAAAAAAGAAAGCCCCAATGGAATTACCACTCTAAGTAATGCAACTAAAATAGAATTGCCACTGGTAAATGTGAAATCGAAATCAATGTTGTTTACCAATGCCAGCGTAAGCCCGGTGATCATGAAAATAATTCCGGAGACGACCCAAACACCATGGCCGGGAAAGAAAAATATTTCTACTGCCACCAGTAGCACACCGATAATGAACATTAGAATTTCCCAGTTCGCAGCCAGCCCATCAACATAAAGCGGAGAGAAATAAAGTACGGCAGCAACTATGGAAGTGAGAATTGGAAATGCAGCACCGGGATGTTGGAACTCAAAATAAATTCCTCCTAAAATCAGCAGCAGTAAAATTCCGTTTACCATCGGATTTAATAAAAAACTCATGATACCATCAATAAAGCTTTCGCGATGCTCAATAATTTTATACGGACCAATTTGTGCCTGATTCAAAACTTCTTCAACCGATTCTGCCACGCCATCGCAATAGCCATGTGCCATTGCTTCTTTTGCAGTTAGAGAAATAATTCTTCCGGTGTCAGCAACGTCTTTCAAATATGCATTCGGTGTTACCATTCCTTCTGCCACCAAAGGATCGCGCCCCTGATGTTCGGCGGTGCTGCGCATCATCGCGCGCATGTATGATTGGTATTTATCGGGCATCACAGCACCTTCTTGATTTACTACCGAGGCAGCACCAATAATGGCACTTGAGCGCATGTAAATGCTGTCGCAGGAGATGGCAATCAATGCACCGGCCGATGCAGCGTTTTGTGTGATCCAAACAATAACAGTTGGTTTAGCATGAAGCAAGCGTGTATGAATTGAATCGGCAGTAGCAAGATCACCGCCATAGGTATTTAATTTAATCAAAACATAATCTGCTTTTGTACTATCAGCCTGTTGCATCGCATTTTTTACCAATCGCCATGCAGCAGGAAAAATATCCTGATTCAATTCAAACACATACACCTTTTTTATTGCTAAACTATCAGCAGCGTTAACAACTGGCACTATGTTTACTAATGATGACAAGAAAATTGTTGCCGTGAATAAGATCGAACTTAATTTAAAGGAGGGTAGAGTCACTGGGGGATACATTTACAACACAAAGTTAGTAGTTATTAAAATGAAAAATATTTTTATAGTCGTTTGCAGTTTAATTGTAGTGAATTGCAATGCACAAACAGTAAGTTTTTCTAAACCTTTATCGCAGCAATCCGACACACATATTGTGATTCAGGGTGAAACATGGTATAGCATTTCAAAGCAATACAAAACTACAGTAGATGCGTTGCTGAAAATGAATTCTGATTGCAATAAAAATTCTTTGCCACTGGGAAAAGGTATTCATGTTCCTATAGTAAAGGAAGTTGCAGTAAAAGAAAATAAGGATTTGGGGAATAAGAAAAATCTGGAGAATGCATTGACTCATAAAGTGATGAAGGGTGAAACCGTTTATGCGATAAGCAAGAAATACAATACCACTGTTGAGCAAATAAAAACATGGAATCAATTAAATGATTTTGCATTAAAAGAAGGGCAGGTTTTAGTTGTTGGGTATGAAAACCCTAAGATGAATCTTATTGGTCCATTGCCTATGGAAGAATCGTGGCTGGTAGCTGCAACTGTCTTAGAGGAGAAAGAAAAACCGGAAACAGAATCTGAGGATACTCTTGTTGCTGTTGCAGAAAAATCCTCATCATCTGTTCTCAATTCAAATGCAGCAATGATTCGGTATGATGAAAAAGGAATTGCAACCTGGACACATTCAACTTATGATGAGGGGAATTTTTATGCACTTCACCCCACTGCACCAAAAGGAACCATGATCACTGTAAAGAATTTAATGAATAATAAAATGGTACAAGTAAAAGTGATCGGGAAATTACCCGCTACCGGAGAGAATGAAAATGTGCAGATCAAAATTTCGAAATCGGCAGCAAAGAAACTGAATGTGCTTGATGATAAATTTTTAGTAAAGCTTGATTATATGGCTCCTGAAGAATTGATAATTACAGGAACCAATTAATTTTTTTTCACCAATAAATAAACACTATGAACAATGAAGAAGGAACAGGAGCATTTGATTACATCTGCTTCTAATAGGAAACTTTTATAATTTTGAATAATGAATATCGAACAAGAAATTTCGAATAATTGAAGTAAGGTTCTTTATTAAAATTACTTCGACATTCACGATTCACCATTCACTACTCACCATTCACTACTCACCATTCACCATTTATTAAATCACGCCCCTCTCCATCAACAACTTTGCTTTCAAGACAGCAATAATAGTTGGAGCATCCATAACTTCTCCGTGCATTACCATTTGGTACAAATCTGCAAAAGGAATTTTCTTTACTTCTAATATTTCTGTCTCTTCGGGATTTGATTTTTGAAATGATAGCCCCTTTGCAACATAAATAATTGCGCGCTCATCAGTTGCCGAATTGGAGAGATTGCACTCCGCAATTATTGTCCATTGCTTTGCTTCAATTCCACACTCTTCCTGCAACTCTCTC
>JAJAYG010000104.1 GCA_026786335.1 Chitinophagales bacterium
GTAATTCAAATTTCAGCTATGGAAGTATTAGAAAATGCAACGCTTGTTCACCCGGTAAAATTTACCGATAATGCAATTAAAGAGATCAGTCGACTTTTGATTGCCGAAAATGTACCTGCTGAAAATGCTTTGCGGGTTGGTGTAAAAGGAGGCGGTTGTTCGGGAATGACTTATGTACTTGGATTTGCTGCTAAGCAAGACGGCGATCAGGAATTAATAATTGATGGCGTAAAAGTTTTCTTAAATAAATCTCACGAACTTTATTTGTTCGGGATGCAGATAGATTTTCAAAGCGGGTTAAACTCCAGAGGATTTGTTTTTGAAAACCCCAATGCAAAAACTACTTGCGGCTGCGGAACTTCTTTTTCAGCTTAGTCTTTATCTTTTTAAGAAAAATAATCTGCTTTGATCTCCTGCATGGCTGCAAGCACTTCAATTCTAAATGCACTAAACTTCAATAATATTTCCTGATTCACATCATCAGTTACAGCCAAAAAATGCATGGCAGTTATAAACTCAGCAGGATCGGTAATACCGAGCATGGCAACATTTGCTTTCATTTTATGGGTAGCTTCTTTTGCCGAGAATACATTATTACTGTGCAAATGCTCTCCAATTGTTGCAATGTCTTTAGGTGTTTCCTGCAAATACAATTTAAGTATTATTTGCATGGATGAAACATCGTTGCCATAATAATCTTTAAGAAACTCGAGGTTGTAATGTTTGTGCAAGTGTCTTGTTCTTTGGTGTGTACGGACTGCAATCATATTGTGTTTTCACCGAAGATGCAGTTACAATTATTCTTCAAAAGTGAAAACTTCTTCTATTGTTCACAGATAAAAATATTTTGGATAGAAAAATATTCACTCTATCAGCAGCTTGTTTACATATTTTTCTCCTTTAGCCTCGGTAATTTCAATTGAATAAATACCCTGTGGAATTTTGGCGAGAGAAATTTGAGTACGAAAATTTTGTATTGAATACGAGTTCATTTCCTTACCCAAAAAATTATAAAGTGTAATTATTGCAGGCAATTGGCCGCTTGAAATAATATTTACAAAATCGTGTGCAGGGTTAGGGAAGAACTGAAATGGTGACTGCAAAATTTCATTCACACCCGTGAGTAAATTGATTTGCTCAATGTAAGTGCTGTCGCATCCGTTTTCATTGGTAACAGTAAGAATTACCCAATACATTCCAAAACTTGAATAGGTGTGAACCGGATTTATATCGGAAGTATTTTCAATTGAGCCATCACCAAAATTCCAATTGATTAATTGCACCGTAATGCCGGGATCGAGTACAAAATTTACGGTTGTTTCTGTAGTCGAATACGTGAAATGAACGGGAGGTTTTGAGTCAATACTTAATGCCTGATCAACTGAATTATTGCACAAAGAAAGTGTGACCACATGTTCGCCTGCTGCTGAGAAATAGTAAGATGAATTTGTTTGGTCAGAAAAACTATTGCCGTCCAATTTCCAATCGAATGAACCAGAACTCACAGTGTTGTTTGTGAAGATGATGGTTTCATCTATGCAAGCAGGATTCTGACTTACTGTAAAACTCAGGTTTTGTGAACAGGGAATTTTTCCTAATGAATCAACTACAGCGATGTAAGCATCGGTATTTGCAATTCCAAAACCATCTGTTTCACCGGCGATTAATAAATTTCCATTGGGGAAAACAGTAGTTGCAAATGCAACATCATTGGTGGTGCTTCCTAAATGTTGCGACCAAAGTGTATCACCGCTTTCATCAACACGAATCAGCAGCATCTCACTTCCTTTTTGCAAATCATTTGTATAACCCGCAATCACAAAACCTCCCGAAGAACTTTTTTCTAAACTAAATGCATAATCACCTTCATGAGTGCCGGGAAAATATTTAACTGCATTATTTCCCATTGCATCGGTCTTGATTAAAACAATGCCACTTGAATCGGGCTCGGTTTCCTGGTAGCCAAGAATCCAAAGATTTTGATTTCCATCTTCCTGAATATCCCAGCCAATATCATCATGTATTCCACCATAGTTATGCGCCCACTGCAAATCCAAATCGCTGTTCACTTTCACCACATAAATATCGTAGCCGGGCGTTCCGGTATTGGTGTACCCAACCATTGCAAATCCACCATCAGAAGTTTGAATAATTCCATTTGCAATTTCATTTGCCGTACCGCCGTAATGATTGTCTTTTATAAAATTTCCGTTCTCATCGGTTTTCACTGCATAAAAATCGGAGCCGCCGAAAGTGAATGAGTTGGTTCCTCCACCTAAAATAATTTGGTTAGAAGAATTGATAAGTGCATCAAAACAATAATCGGTTCCGGCGCCGCCATAAAATTTCTCCCACAATTTATTTCCAATCAAATCATACTGCACCAAATAATAATCATTGGTGATGGGTGAAACCGGAACATTGATGCCCGCAACTAAATAACCTTGCGAATTTTCCATCACTTTGTTTGCTTCATCGTTGTAGATAGAACCAAAATTCCGGGTCCATAAAGTATCTCCGCTGCTGCTCAACTTTACCACATAACCATCTGTATTGAGCGGATCGCCCAAACCGAAACTCTTAGTATCGCCGCAGGTAAGTATGCCGCCATCACTTGTTACTATGGCTGATTGAAATTTTTCAGTATTCAACCCACCATAAACTTTTTCAAAGCCAGATTGTGCAATTGCATTGGAAATAAAAAACGAAAAGTGAATAGCGAAAAGTGAAACAATAATTTTATTCATCGAGATAAAAGTATAAAATGATCGGTAACTGCATCTTAATTGTTCCGTCTGTAATTTTACAGCAAATAATTATTATGGAGTACAGAATTGAAAAAGACACGCTGGGAAAAGTAAATGTGCCTGCCGATAAATACTGGGGCGCGCAAACACAACGCTCCATAGAAAATTTTAAAATTGCTGAGGACATCAACAGAATGCCAAAAGAAATCATCGCCGCATTTGCCATTCTGAAAAAAGCTGCTGCACTCACGAATCTTGAATTAGGAATTCTTGAAAAAGAAAAATGCGATTTGATTGGGAATGTTTGTGATGAAATTCTGGAAGGGAAATTAGATGATCAGTTTCCGCTCGTGGTGTGGCAAACCGGCAGCGGTACGCAGAGTAACATGAACATGAATGAAGTGATTGCCAATCGCGCACATGTGATCAATGGGGGAAATTTGATGGATGAAAAAAAATTCCTTGCTGCCAATGATGATGTAAACAAATCGCAATCATCGAATGATACTTTTCCCACTGCAATGCACATTGCTGCTTACAAAATTTTGATTGAGACTACATTGCCCGGCATTAGAAAACTCCGCGACACACTTGCTTTTAAGTCGAAAGAATTTATGAATGTGGTAAAAATCGGGCGAACGCATTTTATGGATGCAACACCATTAACTGTCGGTCAGGAATTATCGGGTTATGTATCACAACTCAATCATGGCATTAAAGCAATTGAAAATACTTTGGCTCACCTGAGTGAACTTGCATTGGGCGGCACTGCAGTGGGAACGGGTTTAAATGCGCCGAAAGGTTATGATGAAAAAGTTGCGAAACAAATTTCTGAACTCACTTCACTTCCCTTTATTACAGCAGAAAATAAATTTGAATCACTTGCTGCCCACGATGCAATTGTTGAAGCTCACGGTGCATTAAAAACTGTTGCAGTGAGTTTGATGAAAATTGGAAATGATGTTCGCATGCTGTCATCCGGTCCTCGTGCGGGAATAGGTGAACTTTATATTCCCGATAATGAGCCCGGCTCTTCGATTATGCCGGGAAAAGTAAACCCAACACAATGTGAAGCAATGACAATGGTGGCTGCACAGGTTTTGGGAAATGATGTTGCCATAAACATCGGCGGCAGCATGGGGCATTTTGAACTGAATGTTTTTAAGCCGATGATGATTTATAACTTTTTGCATTCGGCAAGATTGATTGGTGATGTGTGTGTTTCATTCAATGATAAATGCGCCATTGGTATTGAACCGCTTTATGACAACATTAAAAAACACGTGAGCAATTCTCTTATGCTCGTAACAGCACTCAATACAAAAATCGGTTATTACAAATCTGCTGAGATTGCACAGAAGGCACACAAAGAAAATAAGACGTTGAAAGAAACTGCTGTTGAACTCGGCTATGTAACCGCAGAGCAATTTGATGAATGGGTGAAGCCTGAAGAGATGGTGGGGAATCTTTGATGTGTGATCTTTAATCTTTGATCTGCAATTGTGTTGCAGCTTCTATTTCGAAATCAAAACTTTCTTTACTTCAATCAATTCTCCTTCTTTCCAAAGCTGGCAGAAGATGATGTTGTTTGAAGATAATTTCTCCACTGGAATTTGCAATGGCTTGCCGCTTTCAATTTCTTCACTCCATAAATTTCTTCCAAGCACATCTGTGATTTCTATTTGGGCTGAAGAAAAATTGGGGGATGTGAAATTGATGGTGAGGAAATCGGTGGCGGGGTTGGGGGAGAGTGAAAATGAGTATTTCAGAGTTAATTTTGAAACACCAGATAATACTGAATCACAATAAAAATCATCATCTGCAGAGTACATAGAGTAAAGCCATTCACCATTTTTTCGATAACAATACAATTCTGAACCACATTCAAAATGATCATTGAATGATCCAAATAATCCAATCTTGAATCCAATGCCTTCAATTACATCATCACTGCCAAATTGAAATCGTCTTCTCCATTCTCCATTAAGTAATTGAATAGAATCAATACAACAAAGTACTTTATCTCCATAAAGAAAATGCATAGTGTCACCAGGAACGAGAGAAAAATCGTACAATAAATATTCAGGATCATTATAATAGTAATCGTAACCATAATATGGTGGGGTTAAATAAGCGCAATATCCAAGTTCACCATAAAACCACCAGAACCATACTTTTTTCAATGAATCTTCTCTTATAAAACCAACGATGCTTGGGTATACATTGACATTGGTTTGGGTAACTACCCCGTCACAGTTTATTCCTGAATAAGTTTTTTGATACCATACTGTTCTATAATGATAATTCTCAAATCCGAAAAAAGGCAATGTTGTATCATTTCCTAAATAGAATTTTTCTCCCACAAATTGGCAATAAAAAAGACAACCAAATGGATTGGAGTCGCAATGCCCCTCTATTTGACTTCATACAGCCCTCGAATCCACCAGCGGATGATACTGCTGCGCCCTCGAAGTAAAAGTTA
>JAJAYG010000105.1 GCA_026786335.1 Chitinophagales bacterium
CCATTGTACAACACCCTGCTACTATGAGCCATGTGGGAGTTAAAAAAGAAATTCGTGAGCAGTATGGAATTACCGATGGTTTAATCCGCATGTCGGTGGGGATTGAAGATGTTGGGGATTTGATTAATGATATTTCAATTGCACTTGAAGCATAGGTAAATTAAAACAGACACAAGGCATTATACGAGTGAATCTGCATTTTAGCTTTATGTTAATCCTCGCTTTTTCAGAAGGGTTCACTCTGCTTTATTCTTCTATTGCAAATGCGGACTTATCACAATTATTTTTTTAGAACTAACTATTTAATCACCCAATGGCGGAACATACAGTGTGGTGCCTGGAAAAATTTTCTTTCGGAGTTTGTCAATTCCCGAAACCGTTGTCTTGAGTATAACAGGTTGGTCATCATTGTCGGCTGAATAGGTTACTACAGCTTTGTGATGAGGTGGAAAATACTTTTTAAGACATTTTTCAAGCGGTGTAAAATGTCCCTTGCTGAAAGAAAAATCTCCTTCGGTATGAATGGTATGAAAATTTCCAATCTGGAAAATCAATGTTTCAAGCAATGGGTTTATTTTAAGATTATTGTCAACAAAATCTTCTGCTTCAATTACCTGCAATCCGTTTCCATATTCAATTCCCAGATCAATGCAGAGCGTATCAAGACAAGATACAGCTGCAAATACATCAACAGAATAACCTTTTCGTTTTGCAAGCTTGCGTAGATCGTGGTTCACATTATCGAAAACCAAAGGATGGCCATACGTTACCAAAGCTACACCGGGACCGTTTTTTAATTCAGTCATGATGAGATTAATTATCTGGTGGTAAACATCATCATATACACCACCCGACCAGTAAAGTGAGTCGAGGTCAACAGTATTTTTATTGATGCGTTTTAGCATTTTATGTTTACCCGAAATGTGATAAACAATACGGCATCGCTTTAATGCTTCTTCGGTTTGTCGGGTGATTTGATTATTGTCAATACCTATTCCAAGCAGGTAGAGGTCTTTAAGTTTTTTATTTTTCATAAGAATAAAGTATTGGAGAAATGAATTAACAACGGTTGTTTTATATTGAAAAAAATCAGCTCATTTCGCGTGCACTAAAGTAATAAACTCAGCCGCCCAAACTGCTTTGCGAGACTTTATTAAAGGTTTTGGGTGAAGACTTGGCAGGGAGAAAAAAATTCTACCAACATCATTTCCCTTTCCCATAACCCCGTCCAAAATTTTCTCAACATCAACTTAGCAACACCATCAACTGTTGTAACCATACATGTTTATGATTTGCAGGGAAGAGAAATGAATCTTCCGACTAACGACTTCTTACTTGCGACTTCTTCCTTTCAACTCAATACAGAAAATTAACATGCGGGATTTTACACTTTACAAATCCTTAATAATAAAAACGGGGTTATCGAATTCGGGAAGTTTGTGAAAGAGTAGTTGAAATTTATTTGCAACAACTAACTATGCATCTGCAAATTTTGTCATCACCCTTTCTACAATCTCATTTGCCGCAGGGCAAATTCCAAGGTTATCATAAATTACATCGAGTTGCTCATCGCTTAATTGTAGTCTAAAAGGCGGATAAGTTCTGCAACCCGCAGGGCGAATTGCGTAGATAGAGCATTTATTATCACTCGCTAAAAAAGGGCAGGGCAAAATCTTAATCAGGTAATCGTAATCGGGGTGCGGCGTAAGATATTTTTTAATGAAATCTTTTTTCGGCATTCCAAAATGTTTTGAGATGCGCACCACATCGGGGTTTTCAAAAACAGCGAGTGAAGTTTTGCAGCAGTTTGAGCAATCGAGACAATCAATTTTTTTAAACACTTCATCATTCGTTTCACGAAATGCTTTGGTAAGTCCGGCTGGTTTTTTCTTTTTTATGCGATTAAAAAATTTCTTGTTCTTACGCTGTTCTTTTTTTGCTTTTGCTTTGGTTGCTTTAATCAGCTTGGTAAATTCGGGAGTGGTTGACATAAATTTTTTGAAGTGGACGAAGATAGAAGGATTGAATCGAAAAAAATTCAAAACTCAAAATTCAAAACTCAAAATTTGAAATTTTATTTACGCCTTGTTTCCATCCACCGTGCGGCATACTTACCAATGATGTCGAATTCAATATTCACTTGATCATTTTCTTTTAATGAATGAAGAGTGGTGTGCTCATAAGTGTATGGAATAATAGCTACAGAGAATTTTTTCTTCGAAGGTTTAATCACAGTCAAGCTAACGCCGTTGATGCAGACAGATCCTTTGTCGACAAGCATGGCAGCATATTTTTGGTTGTAACGAAAAGTAAAAATCCAACTGCCGTTTTTGTTTTCAATTTTTTTACAAACAGCAACATCATCAACATGCCCTTGCACAATGTGACCATCTAATCGCTGATTGGCTAACAGCGCACGCTCGATATTTATTTCAGTTTTAATATTCCAATTACCAATTATTGAACGCTGCAAAGTTTCTTCAACTGCAATTACTTCATGCTGATTTCCTTTTACACCAACTATTGTTAAGCACACACCATCGTGAGAAATGCTTTCATCAATCTTTAATTCAGCTGAAATGGAAGACCCAATTGTAAATCTCTTGTTGCTTCCCTCCTCTTTGAGGTCAATTACTTTTCCTGCGGTTTCAATTATTCCGGTGAACATGGTGAATGGTGAAATGTGAAAATATTTATTATCGGAAGAGATGAATATATCCGCTCAAAGTAGGCATTGCTATTTGTTGACCGGAGTAAACATCACACACATAATAGTAAGTTGATTCGGGAGAATCTTTTCCACTCTGCTGATTTTTTCCATCCCAACCAATCATTGGATCGGTTGATTCAAAAACAAGATCGCCCCATTGGCTGAATATTTTTATATCAATGCGATCTACAAATTGTATTGGTAAAAACGGATGGTACGTATCATTGTGGCCGTCGCCATTTGGTGTAAATACATTGGGCAGCATATAGATTGGGCAATTCTCAACACATACAATATTAGATGGGCCGCTAACATTCAAATTAGAATCTTGTACAGTGAGGTAATAGCAGCCGGCGATATTATTATTCAATTGATGCAGGTAAGTATTCGAAGTAAGATTGGTAACTGAATCGATCAACTGATAAGGAGTACCGCCAATTGAAGTATAGTAGATGTAATACTTAATTACATCGGCAGCGCATGATACATCGGCATAAGACCAAATCAATTCATTCACAAATCCTTCTTGTGAAAAGTCGGTTGTGTTACAAAGGTTTTTTACTTCAAGCAAAGGAGTACATGGTGCAACTGAATCAATAGGGACATCACATTTCTCTTGTGAGAAATTGATGATAGGGTCAACAAAACCCGGCGCAGAATAACTTCCTACACTTTTAATTACATAACACTGCTGAACAAGGTTTACTAAACCGGCATCAAAATAACTATTCACGAATGAAAGACCGATGGAATCAAACACGCCGATAGCGTTTTTTCTGTAGATCACATAATAATCATTTGTCCATGGCACCACAACTTTCCACGTTAGTGAAATATTTTTATCGCTGCCTTTTGTAGTTATAAAAATACTGGAGGCAGCATCTGTTTCTCCCACATAAATACCGTTAGAAAAGAAGGTAAGTTTGTAGGAGTAAGCATTGTCCTGCGTGTTCAATCCCTCATCATTAATAAAAGTATCAACCAAAGCCGTAAACGAAATTGCTTCAATAGAATCAATGCGCACCATGGCGCCTCCTGGAAATCCTGTTGAACGCCAGATTACATACTTATAAGGGCCCGGATGTTGAAGCGTATCCAAATCAATTGCACTTGGCTTCGACCAGGCCACAAACATTTTTCCGGTGTTTGCATTTGTTTCTGTTACACTCACATTCGTAATCACCGGAACTGTTTTCGCTAACTGCGCACAAGACTCATTTGATGGCAAACTATTTACATTGTTATAATAGATGGGAATGTTTTGTGAAAGTGCTTTATCAGCAAATTCAGCAAGCACGCGATAACAGTATTGTTTTCCCAGGTCAACATTTTGATCGAGGTATTGATATTCTAAAATGCGTTCAGCAATTTTTGTATATCCTTTTCCGTCAAGTCCGGTTTCACATGTGTCAATTGCAAATGGATTGCTTTCTTCTTTTCTCCAAACAGAGAACCCAATAAAATTTTCTGTGGTGTAGCAGGTATAAGGATCCTTCCATGAAACCTGAATATTATTTCCCGCAGAAACAGCTAACACATTTTCGGGTGCCGGAGCAACCACCGTGATCAACCAGTTTTTTATATCTACTAATGGAGTTACATAACTGTCTTCAGCTTTAAAAATTACTTGATAAAATTGCAGCCGCACGTGATCGCAACTTGTGTTCCATGTAAAAGTTCCAGTCACATTATTTACTCCCGATGAAGAAGTAAAAGTTGCAGGGCTTGTTGCCACTTCAAAAGGGCCACCATTTGAAGTAAGCTTTACTGTTTGATTTAAATTTGGATCTGAAGCAGAAACTTTAAGAACCAATGTTGTTCCGGCAACTATACAGGTATCAAATATTGTTGCTATCACAGGCGGAAGATTATCAGTGCTGTCAACAATTACTTCCATATCGCGCACCATGGTACCAATACAAGTTCCGCTTCGGTATTCCCGAATTAGAATTGCAAAATTGTAAGTGCCGGTGAACACGGGGGTTGACCAAATGACTTCGCCTGTTTCACCATTGATGGTAAATGTATTTTCTGGTGGAGTACCTATTACTTTATTTGGATCAACATAATTTGTTACGGGAAATAAAGCGGCTTTGCGCGGAGTAATAAATTCGAATGAGAGTGAATCACCATCGGGATCATAAGCATTCGGGTTATGAATGTAGGTGATGAAAGTATTTCCAAAATCTATGGGCGGGTTTAAAAGAATGGGAGAACTATTGTAACCAAAAAAAGCAGGGTCCAATATTTTTAGTGAGTCCTCAATATAAAATGGCTCATCAACACTGTTTCCTCCATTTATATTTTTTATTCCAGCAATTCGGTTTGGGTCGGCCATGGAGATTACAAAAGTTCCGAGGCCGGGATAAACATGTGTACCCGTATATTCATTTTTCTTTATGTCGTTGCCAATATTTACTCCATTGCCGCCGCCATTTGATCTGGCCAATGTATCACTGGTTCCATCACCCCAAAATACTTCTAAGCTATCACGGTCTGCCGCAACAGAACTTGCTTTGGTGTAAGTATAAACAACGACTTTATAAGTGAAACTTGTTCCTTCAACATGTTCAAAAGTTATTTCACCTGCACGGTTATGCGTTGCATAAGAAACTTGTGAAATGAAAAGCAACAAGAGCGTTGTGATGATATATTTCGGCACAGATGATATTTCTACGAATGCAAATTAAGACATTTTGCAATTGCGAAAACGAGTGCCATAAGAAATGTTTTTGCAGCTCTTTAGCAATCTGCCAATCTTTAACGGCCGCATAAGAAATAAGCAACAGAACAATGGCAGACAATTATTTTGAATTTGAATCCATTTCATTAAAATAATAATTTTTTAAAAGCACTTATATATGAAAACGGAAAACATTTATTTTTACAAACAATGAAACTACACATCAAATACGACATAAACATTTGTTGCAAAATTATTTTGCAGGAGCAGTTGGATAAAATGAAAATGCCATACACCATCACCGGTTTGGGTGAAGTTGAAATAAAAGGAACAGTTTCAACTGCTAAATACAATGAGCTGGAAACATCTTTAAGAAAATACGGAATCGAAATAATTGACAATCCGAAAAACATTTTTACGCAGAAAATTAAAGATGCCATTGTTGAAATGGTTTACCAGAAAGAAGCACTTCCAAGTACAAAGATTTCCGCTTACCTTTCTAAAAAGCTGAATAAAAGTTACGGGCATTTGTCGGGTATTTTTTCAGAAGTAACTTTTACTTCTATTCGAAATTTTATTATCCTTCAAAAAATTGAACGGGCAAAACAAGAAATTATTGAAGGGAAGGAAACGCTTACCCAAATAGCGTGGAACACAGACTTCAGCAGCGTAGCACATTTATCAAATGAGTTTAAAAGAATTACAGGATTAACTCCAAGTGCATTTCAGCAAATAATAAAAAAGAGAAAAGAAACTAAATTCACCCCTGAAAAATAATAAACAACTAACCCAACCGAAATAAAAATGAATCACGATGCACTTAACATAATTCTTGCTGATGATGATGATGACGACCGTCTTTTTTTTAAAGAAGCCATCGAAGAATTAAA
>JAJAYG010000106.1 GCA_026786335.1 Chitinophagales bacterium
CATTAAAACTGCTGATGAAATAAATTTTTTTACGTACATGAAGAAAAAATTTAGAAACGAGGAAAGCACAGACTTGTGTCTGCGAAAAAAAATTTGAAATAATTGATATAACTTAGACCATGCCGGGAGGCGCACGGCCTTTGGCAGCTACATAGAGTATAGGAACTGCAGGAAGACAAATAGTAGAATTAATAACTGCGAGAACATAAAATGTTGCTTTTGTTACTTCATGATTAGATTTGTTAAATGGCGGAAGCGAAAGTTGCAATGCCTCGCAGTGTATGTGCTGTTCATCAATTGAAGGAGGAGTTGTGTTTGAATCAAATGTATCATGATGATCTGCGAGCAGGTGAAACAAATCATGCGGCGTTGAGGCAACAAGAAAAGTTACCAGCAAGAAATGCGAAATAATTTTTTTAAAAACTGAATTCAAGGTTTGATAGATTGAAACAAAAGTAGCTTTTGAAAACCATCTGCACAAAAGTCAGCTGATTACAAACGGCATCTTACATTCACTTTTACTCACTGGTTATGTGATCGATTTACAGGGTTGTATTTTTTTCACCATATCTTACTTCACTTTAATTGAACCATTACCTTCACCAATATTCTGATCTAAAATTCACTTCATGAAAATAAAATTCTGCGGCGCCAATCGCACGGTAACCGGAAGTTCACACTTAATTATTCTCGATGATGGCTTTAGGATTCTTCTCGACTGTGGTTTGTTCCAGGGCAAGCAAGCGTATGTTGATGAATGGAATACCAAATTTGAATTTGATCCCAAAGAAATTGATGTGCTCATTCTTTCACATGCACACATTGATCATGCAGGCAGAATTCCTAAGTTGGTTAAAGATGGTTTTAGCGGAATTATTTATTGCACACCTGCCACACTTGATCTTTCAAGAATTATGCTTACTGACAGTGGGCACATTCAGCAAAAAGACAATGAGTTTCATAACAAGAAAAGAAAGAAGCAAGGGCTTGCAGAAATTCCACCACTCTATGAAATTAAGGATGTAGAAAATGCATTGAAATTATTTAAGCCGGTAAACTATGAGCAATGGTTTAACATTCGCAACGATGTTTTATTTCTAATTCGCGATAACGGGCACATTCTCGGAAGCGGAAGCGTGACTTTAAAAATAATAGCTGATGGAAAAGAAACAGTGATAGGTTTTACTGGAGACATCGGAAGACCGAACCGGCCAATTCTTAAAAATCCCATCACCATGCCCGATTGCGATTACCTCATTAGCGAAGCAACTTATGGTGCGCGGCTTCACGAAAAATTTCCTGAAGACATGGAGACATTTTGGAAGGTGGTGGACGAAACATGCTATCAGCGAAAAGGAAAACTGTTGATTCCGGCATTCAGCGTTGGGCGCACACAGGAGATTGTTTACATGCTCGATCAAATGAACAAAGTAAAACAGATGGATCGCTTGCCGGTGTATGTTGACAGTCCGCTCTCGACCAATGCAACAGAAATTTATCGCGCGCATCCCGAGTGTTTTGATGAAGACATTAAAAACTATTTGCTCACCGATTCAAATCCATTTGGCTTTAACAATCTCACTTATATAACTGATGTGGAGCAATCAAAAGCCCTGAACTTTGATCCGCAGCCCTGTATTATTATTTCGGCATCGGGCATGGCTGAAGCCGGAAGAATTGTGCATCACATTTATAATCACATTGAAAATGAAAAGAACACCATTCTTTTTGTTGGCTATTGCGGTGAGCGAACATTAGGAGCAAGAATAAGACAAGGAATGAATCCCATAAAAATTTTTGGGGAAGAAAAACAGGTGCGTGCACACATTGCCATCATGGATTCATTTAGTGCACATGGCGATCAAAAAGAGATGCTCGACTTTTTAAACCCGCTAGACAAAACACGCTTGAAAAAACTATTTCTTGTGCATGGTGATTATGATGCGCAGTTGGTTTTTAAAGGAAAACTCAATGAAATTGGCTTTGCTAATATTGAAATTCCTGAGCAAGGCAACAGTTTTGAGTTTTGAGTTTTGAGTTTTGGGTTTTCCCCGAAGGAACTCCTTAGGAGCGAGTTGAACGAAGTTCATTTAAACCAAAAAATTTATTTCTAATAAATTTTTTCCTTTCAATAACACTTAATTTATACGAGTAGGAAAGCAGCAATCAATTACCCTAAACTTAAAACCCGCTCCGAAGGAGTTCCTTCGGGGAAACCCGAAACTAATTTCTCTTCTTTCCTTTCCAAAAATTTTTAACTTTGTTGAGTTTAAAAGGTTAAGAAATCATTAACCGAATTAATAAAGCAGCAATGGATTTTATGAAGTTACAAGTTAAAAAACAAATCAATGGACAGTCAAACTCTGTATATAATTATTGGCATCGCTGTGGTCACACTGGCCGCAGGCATCGGCATTGGCTACGTCATCTTCCGCGGTAAAGCGAAACAAGAAGAAGAGAAAGCACAACAAGAATCAAAAAGAATAATTAACGAGGCAGTAACACAAGCAGACAATCTTAAGAAAACAAAACTGCTCGAAGCCAAAGAAGAGATTCTGAAACTGAAAACTGATTTTGAACGCGAATCAATTCAGAAATCTAAGAATGCTGAACAAGCCGATCAGCGCATTCGATCACGTGAGCAATCCCTCAACCAGAAAACTGAAAGTGCGCAGCGCAAAGAGCAGGAGCTTGATGTGATTAAGCAAAACCTCAACCGCCAGCTTGAATTGGTTTCTGTAAAGAAAAATGAATTAGAGAAAGCCCAGGAAGAACACATTCAGCGCTTGCAAAGTATTGCAAAGCTAACTGAGCAAGAAGCAAGAGCTGAGTTGATAGATAATCTCAAAGAAAGTGCGCGCAGCGAAGCGATGGGCTACGTAAAAGAGATTATGGATGAAGCAAAACTTAAAGCAAATAAAGAAGCAAAGAAAATTGTGTTGCAAACCATTCAGCGTGTTGCTGCGGAGCATGCAATTGAAAATTCCATCAGTTCATTCCACATTGACAGTGATGATATCAAAGGGCAAATTATTGGAAGGGAAGGAAGAAACATTCGCGCACTTGAAGCAGCAACCGGTGTAGAAGTTATTGTTGATGATACGCCCGAAACAATTGTGATAAGTGGCTTTGATCCGGTGCGCCGCGAAATTGCACGATTGAGTTTACAACGTTTGGTTACCGACGGAAGAATTCATCCGGCACGCATTGAAGAAGTAGTTGAGAAAATTAAAAAGCAAATGGCCGATCACATTGTGGAGATTGGTGAACGCACGGTTGTTGAACTTGGAATTCATGGCTTACACCCTGAGTTGATTCGTATTGTGGGAAGAATGAGATTCCGTTCTTCTTATGGTCAAAATCTTTTGCAGCACTCTAAAGAAACTGCAAACCTCTGCGCAATTATGGCAGCTGAGTTAGGGTTGAATCCCAAACTTGCAAAACGTGCAGGCCTGTTGCACGACATTGGTAAAGTGCCCGAAGAGGAACAAGAGTTGAGTCATGCTTTGTTGGGAATGAAGTTGGCTGAAAAATACAATGAGCATGCTGCAGTTTGCAATGCTATTGGCGCACACCATGATGAAGTGGAAATGACTTACGTGATCTCTCCGATAATACAAGCATGCGATGCTATTTCTGGTGCGCGCCCGGGTGCACGCCGTGAAGTAATGGAACAATACCTGCAGCGATTAAAAGATTTGGAAAATCTTGCTTTGGGTTATGATGGTGTTGAAAAAGCTTATGCTATTCAGGCAGGCCGCGAGTTGCGGGTAATAGTTGAAGCCGACAGAATAAGCGACAAGCAATCTGAAGAACTTTCATTTTCACTATCTCAAAAAATTGAGAAAGACATGGTTTACCCCGGTCAAATTAAAGTTACTGTGATCAGGGAGAAACGTGCGGTGAGTTTTGCGAAGTAGGAATTTCAAATGTTGGATTCTTAAAATGTTCTAACGTTACATATCCAAAGTTTATCACAGTTGGAGAATATATTCTTATCTTAAAAATCTTAGTGCTTCTTATTAAAGAAGGTTCCCTGCCTTTGGCAGAGAACCTTCTTTAAATTTATTCGTAAAAAAATTTTAGGAATAAAAGCTTTTTTATTGGTCGCTATCTCACTTACCTGAAATTAAAATTATAAATTAACTAAGGTTGGTAAAACATTATCCTCTAAACAAAACCAATTTCAGATTTTCATTTCCCTAAAACATTAAACTCATAACGTAATCTGTAACTACTGAATTACTAAGTGGGATTTATACAACATAATAGTAACAAGATGTAACACATTTGGGTTTAGCAACCGCATCTTTACCCTTTACTTTTTGATTACAATACAAAAACAATAACATGAAACGAATTTTATTTTTAGCCGGCATTATGCTCTTCGGCAATGTTACTTTTTCACAAACAGTTACATCCCTTGTGGGCGCGTATAAAAATGGACAGGTCTTTTTAACCTGGACCAATGTGAGTAACAGCACTTCGCTTTACAAAGTGTATAGATCCACAACCAAGATCACCTCATCGAGTCAACTCGCTACTTCAGAATATCTAGGGCAAACAAATTATCACTCATCAAAAGATTTTAATCTTAGTAATGTAGATGGAACCACACGCTACCTGCATATTGATGCGGGTGCTGCTGCGCTCAATTCTTCAACAGGTTTGTTTGTTGCAACTACTTTGGTGAACAGCAATTACTACTATGCTGTAACAACTTCAACAGGTGGAATAGAAAACACTACCATTACTACTGGGGTAAATTCACTTTCAAACTCAATTGTTGAGACTGTTTTAAAACCGCAGCCGGTGTTACAGGAAACGAGAACCATTAATGGTTTTTCTATAGAAATCTATACCATGTTTCAGAGTTCAAAATATGCAAGTAACCAACCATTGCTTCTTAATGTTGCAGGTTTCTTTACTCATGATTTCGCACTCAATAGAACAACAAATTCTGTTTCTAATCCATTATTGATAACTAACCACGGCGGAGGCAGCACTTTTCTTGATGATGTCGCGATTAGCAATGATGGCCAGGCAAAACTTAACATCGAAGACTGGTTTCCCGATTCTACTATTTCATCTGGCTACTGGGGCTCCAATCCTGCTTACGATATTTATAATTCAGATAATAATGTTGCACCAACCACAGGTGTAAATGTGAATTACACCCATCTACTTTATTCAGGCGTAATTGACTGGGCAATCAACAACGTGGTATTCGACACTAACAGAATTTCTCTTTCGGCTACCAGCACCGGATCTCCCGGTGCATTCTTTTATGCAATTACTTACCCTACCAGAATTGCTGCAGTAAAACTTAGTGTGGGAGCATATAATTTAGGTTTTCTTAATGATTATAATCCTGATTGCTCGCTAAACACAGGAAAGAAAAACAGAAAAGATGGTGACAAGCGTTTAGGAAAAGTTGAAACTAATCTTGATTGCTCACTTGGTATAAAAACTTATGATGCATTAAACGGTGGTAAGGTTATTAATGATAATCCTGATCGAGAATATCCATTTATTTATAGTATTAATGGTAAATTGGATAAGCAAGTTGGATGGACAGAAAAAACAATATGGTACGACTCAGTAAACAACAATCATTTTGGAGGTTGGTTTTTTTGGGATAGCAGAGATCACAATGGTGATAATGGTACTTGGGACACGGATAATTTTGACGTGTTTAAATATTACAAAAACCGATCGTTTCCTGCAATAAGTAATTGCAGTTTAAATGAAGATTTTGGAAACGGTGATGGTAACACAGGTTCAGCTTACGGAACTTTAAATGGAGCGGTTGATTGGGTAAATGAAATTACAGAAACAACAACATCATGGACTGCAAAACTTTTTGTACGTGATTTAATTAAACGAAACGGTTTAATTGAAGTTTATCCAGATTCATGTACTGCTGATGTTACTCCAAGAAGAAGACAGCAGTTTAAACCGGTTGCGGGTTCAACTATCAATTATACCGTGTCTCATAAGGGTAGCACGGTTCAAACAGGTTCTGTTTTATATCAGGGAAATGCATTGGTAATTCCCGGCCTAAAAATTTATAAAGACACTTCAGTAATTAATCTTACCATAAGCGGATCGCTTACATTCTTTTTAGATGCCGACAAAGATGGTTATGGAAATCCAGCCATATCAATTCAAGCTGCAACACAACCAACAGGTTATGTTCTTAACAATAGCGATTGTAACGATGCTAATGCCGCTGTTAATCCCGCGGCTTCAGATATTTGCAATGGCATTGATGATAATTGCAATGGAATTGCTGACGAGAATGCAGTAACAGTTTCAATCAGTTCAAATGGTGCTACTGCTGTGTGTGCTCCAGCAACTATTTCTCTTACATCAGTTATCACAGGCACTGTTACAAGCTACCAATGGCTCTTAAGCAATGTATCAATCAGCGGAGCTTCAAATAATACTTACC
>JAJAYG010000107.1 GCA_026786335.1 Chitinophagales bacterium
AAAGATTTTGACAACAACGGAACATTGGATTGTGTAATGTCATTCTACAACGGAGGCAAATCTTATCCAACAAAAAATTTGCAATACAGCGCCGAGCAAATGCCGATACTCACTAAAGAATTTAAAACTTACAGCGGCTTTGCGCTTTCTTCAACACAAGAAATTTATGGACCCAAAGGTTTAGATAAAGCATTGCACCTTACTGCAAAAACTTTAGCAAGCTCTTACGTTGAAAATCTTGGTGGCGGAAAATTCGCCGTCAAAGCATTGCCATTGCGCGCGCAGATATCAAGCATGTTTGGTATGGTGGTGTATGATGTAAACGGCGACGGAAATCTCGATCTCATTTACCACGGCAACTTCTACAACAAAGAATCGGAAACAGAACGCAACGATGCATTTGAAGGCGAGATTATGTTGGGTGATGGCGCAGGAAATTTCACTTACCTCCCGAGCCGTGAAAGCGGGTTTGTTTCAAATAAAGATGCAAAGGCACTTAGTATTATTTATGTTGGAAAAAATAATGAGCCGGTAATTATTGGTACTAACAACAACAACAGCATGTTTGCATTTAAGTTATCAGACAATGGTGCGCAAAAAATTGCATACACACAAAGCGATCGCTCTGCTGATGTTACTTTAAAGGATGGAAAAACAATTCACTACGAATTAACAAACGGAAGCGGTTACCTATCGCAAAACTCTAAGATGATTTCTTTTATTCCTTCCCTCACTGTGAAAGTGGTAATCACCGATGAGAAAAAGCAGCAGCGCACGGTTTATCAATCTGCTAATATAGTGGCTGCAAAATAGTTTTGGAAATGAAGAGAAAGGGTACTATCGTTTCAAGCGATAGCAACACCAGAATATTTATTGATTGTTACTTGAACTGTCTCATTGAAGGAAATTATTTTTTGTGCTTATCAATAAATGTGTTAGGTTTACTGAAACAAAAAATAAATCCTATGAAAAATGTACTCTTTAACTACCGCAAATTCATGCTTAGCATTGTTTGTATTGCTTTATTTTTCCCCCTTAGTTCATTTAACAACTTTCATTCTCCTACTTGTACCGGTTGTGATACTACACCATTTATTATAACAAATTCGTTTAGCACTCAATACGAATTTATGTGTGGTGGCGGCGCAAACTGCTACCTTGGTACAATTACCACTACAGCTACAAGTAAGAAAATAATTTGTTGTGGTCAAACACCAACATGCATAACTCTTGCTAATTTTGATGGAACAAGCTGCCTCAATTTTACAAAAGGGGAAGGTTATTATATTCACAGAGTTGGTAGCACAGGGCATTGGTCTTACTTTGTCTTTAGAACTGACAATACTGTCAATTGTGCAAAATGGATTAAGCAAGATGCAAGTGATGTTTGGAGTTTTCAAGATAACCATAATGAAGAGGCATGCTTAAGTCAACATAATGAAGACCTTTCTTATATTCCAAAATGTTTAAATTTTCAAACATGCCCTGTTTGCAATTAAAACATAGTGTTGTCTTGAAACTGTTAATCACATTATTTTTAGTGGTAGGAATATATGCCAGATCAAATGCTCAGTTATCAAAGGTTTGGGACAATCGATTTGGTGGCACCAAAGGTGATGCACTCCAAGCGATTATAGAAACAAGTGATCATGGCTTTTTGCTTGGCGGATTTTCCGGATCTGATAGTGGTTTTGAAAAATCTGAGGATAATTGGAGTGGTGCAGTAGATTTTTGGGTCATAAAAACTGATTCAACTGGCCTTAAACTTTGGGACAAAAGATTTGGTGGATTTAATGGTGATTTTTTGGAAGATGCAGTAGAATCAAATGATGGTGGATTTTTGTTGGGAGGTTGGAGTGTGTCAGATAGTGGTGGCAATAAGTCACAACACAGCCGCGGTGGCGGGTCTGATTATTGGGTAATTAAAATTGATAATGAAGGCAACTATCAATGGGATAAAACTTTTGGTGGCAGTGGCTATGATGTCTTGTTTTGTCTTACAAAAGCATTGGATGGCGGCTATTTGCTTGCTGGGTACTCTGAATCTGACAGTAGCGGTGATAAAACTCAAAATAATTGGGGCGGTGGTTATTTTCATGATGATGTCTGGATAGTGAAAATTGATTCCGTCGGTAACAAACAATGGGATAGAAGGTATGGAGGGGATGAAAGCGATGGATGTCGCAAAATTTTGCAAACTAAGAATGGTGGATACCTACTTTCATGTACTTCTACGTCAGATAGCAGTGGTGACAAATCTCAAAACACTTGGGGAATTGATGATGATGATTATTGGTTAATAAAGATTGATGCGAATGGAAATAAACTTTGGGATAAAGATTTTGGAGGATTAGAATACGACTTAGGTTCCTCAATGTCGGTTATGCAGAATGGTACAATTGTAATTGTGGGGCAATCTAATTCATTGATTGGTGGAGACAGAACTGTAACTAACTGGGGGATATATCCTGATCAGGATTTTTGGATTGTAATGTTAGATTCTAATGGCAACAAAATATGGGATCAGCACTATGGGGGTATCAGTAATGAATATCCAAATGTTGTTAAAGTCACGAGCGACGATGCAATCTTAGTAACTGGTTATTCCAACTCTGGTATTAGCGGCGACAAAACCGAAATTGGAGGGCAGGGAAATGTAAATGCATGGATGATTAAGTTTGATACCAATGGGGTAAAACAATGGGATAAAACTTTAGTGAATGATGCTTTCAACGGAATTGGTTATGCATTAGAAACAAACGATGGCGGCTTCGTAATAGGAACCAGCTCAGATGCAGATATTGGTGGTGATAAATCACAAGATAGCCGTGGGGAATCTGATTATTTCTTCGCTAAGTTTAAAGTACCTATTCAGTTTAGTTCTGATACTTCATTATGTCAAAAGGATTGTATTTTATTTAACAACCTAACTTACTATTCCGCTGTTTCATGGCAGTGGTTATTTCCTGGAGGCACACCATCAAATTCAACACAAAAGGACCCTTTGGTGTGCTACAATACACCCGGCTTGTTTGATGTTACACTCATTGCCTTTTACGGTGGTAAATATGATACACTTACAAAAGCTAACTTTATTACTGTTAATGCAACTCCAATAACGCCTGTTATTACTCAATTGAATGATACATTGATTTGTTCTGTTGCTACATCCTATCAATGGTATTTAAATCAGCTGACTATTTCAGGAGCAACCGATCAAACTTATGCAACAACTCAGCAGGGAAATTATTCTGTTGAAATAAAAGATGAAAATGGTTGTTCTTCTTTCTCCGAAAATTTTGAAGTAAATGTAATTACACCTTTAACCGTAACTCAGTTTCAAATTTTTCCCAATCCTACTGGCGATTTTTTGAATGTAAATTTTTTATCGCAGATTTATTCAACTTTAGAATTAAAAATTTCAAATCCTTTGGGGCAATTATTATTACAATCAGAAATCAGCAATGGAAAACAATTGCAGATTCCAGTATCTGTTTTCAATGGGAGCAAAATAGTTTTGTGTCAATTGTTAAAAGACACGAAGTTGATTGAAATACAAAAGATTCTAATTGAAAAATGAAATATTATTTCACCACCATCCTCTTCACAAAAATATTTCCTTCCGCCTTCAACACCACTTCATAAATACCTGCTGCAAGTGTTGTTGTGTTTACATTAAATTTATGAATCCCTTGCTGCAAATTTTCATTGGTAATTTCTTTTACTGTTCTTCCTAACACATCATTGATCAGCAATGTGCAGTTCGCAGATTGCGCAAGTGAAAAAGCAATCGTAGCATTTGAAGAAACAGGATTGGGATAAACATCAAACAAGATTACAGTTGTGTTGGTGTATGAAATTGCCGATGCGCCTTCAACTGTAAACCGCATCCATCCATCGGGAGCGGTTAATGGTTTACTCACCATTCTTCCGCTGTTTGATTCCGCAGTGATGTAATAAAAAATTTGTGTGCCCGCAGGTTGCGCGGGTATGTATGCGTAGAAAGAATCCGTTGGTTCGGCAATCATGGTTAATGCAGCGTAGGCAACACTGGTATCAATAGTCCAATACATAGTTGCGTTGGTTATACCGGTTGGTGTTTCAATTTTTGCTTCCACCAAATACGGGTTCACCGCATCGGTTGTATTCAGCAGCGGCGCATGATCAATCCAGATGGGATCACTTTGCCCGATCTCTTTGGTGATACAATGCACGGCACCCAATGCAGCAATAATATTTCCGCCGCTGTTATCGCAATCAATGGTGGCGATTTTATAGCCCGGTAAATTTTCTTTGTATATGCGAACTGCAGTGGTATCATATTCCTCTCTGTAAGT
>JAJAYG010000108.1 GCA_026786335.1 Chitinophagales bacterium
ACCGTAATTAATCCGAGTGAAGGTGAACAATCAATGATGATGTAATCGAATTGATCTTTGATTTGATCAATCGTGTGTTTCATAATCTTCTCGCGATTGGGTTGATTGATCAATTCAATTTCGGCTCCCACTAAATCTAAATGCGCAGGAACCAGAGAAAGAAAAGGTGTTGTGCTGGTGAGAATGGCATCCTTAATTTCTGCCTCACCAATCAAACATTCGTAAATGCTGGTGGTAATATTTCTTGGATCGAAACCAATACCGCTTGTGGCATTCGCCTGAGGATCGGCATCAATTAAAAGTGTTTTGTATTCGAGAACAGCTAACGCCGAAGCAAGATTTATTGCTGTAGTAGTTTTTCCTACGCCGCCTTTTTGATTGGCAATTGAAATTACTTTTCCCATTTTCTCTCTGTATTTTTTGATTGATTCAAAGTTACAATATTCGGTTACCTGCGCCTGGCAACTTTTTAAAGTTATTCACAGAATGCGGAGAAGTGGAATTGGTTTTATTGATTGGTAACTCACCTGCCGAAATATTTTTTCTAAATCATTTTTATTTCTGTTGGTGAAAACCAATCGAAAGAAGAAAACACTTAACATTTACCATAACAATTTTTCTTTATTAAAAAACATTTACTCATGAAAAACATTTTCTCTTTTCTGTTTCTGCTGGCATCGCTCTCAGTTAACGCACAAAATATGCTTGTCCATTATGACTTCAGTACCTCATACGGCAATACTGTTCCTGATATAAGTGGAAATGGAAACAACGGAACGCTGTTCGGTGGAGCGCACATTCATGAGGACGTAAGTGGTAATGGAGGATTCTTGCATGTTGGCTACACCGATTCAGATTACATGAGCATACCTGCTGAAGTACTTGACGGACTCACTGATTTTACAATACGAATAAAAGTAAAAACTTGGTTTATAAACGATGGCTCACAAACTTCAATGAACACAATCTTCAGTGCTTCTAATACTTCGTGCATCAATTGTTTTGGGCTCTCCTATCGGTATTCCGATGCTACTTGGTTACTTTCTTTCGATGGCAGCACTTATTTTCTTCCAAGTTTTACATTTTGCAATGGCGAATTAAAAATTCTGAGGCATAATGATTCATTATGGTGTTTAACTGCATTTCCCTGTCCTTATAATAAAGATACATTTTTTATAGTAGGCAATAGCCCGCTTAATGTTTCGTCAATCGTTGTTGGGCAAAGAGCAAACTGTTATCAAGGATGCTTCAAGGTAAAACAAGCCCTGCATGGCGGCTTAAATAATTTGAAGATTTGGGATTATCCCAAGTTCAAAGAAGCAGATCAATTTAATAGCGAAGAAATTCTCTCTCTCTTTCCCAACCCCGCCTCCTTATCCTTAAATGAAAATCGCCCCCGAATTCTCGGGGGCGATTTTCATTCACTAAAAAAAACCAATTCACCTTAAAACTTAAATCCTATTTTTCCATAGATCAACATACCACCAAATCCCATTTGCACTGCATCCCATGAGCCGCCGCTTTCTGTTTGATAGGGGTCGTAGCCGATTGCATCTTCGCTACCTACTTTTGCTCCATCGGGATTGTAATAAGTGGGATAAGCATTTCCCAAATTCACTGCTCCAATATTTAATGAAAGATTTTTTGTGATGTTGTAACCTAAGTTAAGATCAACCGTGATGGAAGATTTATACCAATAAGGTTTAGGATCGTAATCATAGAACAACAATTTGCTCCAGAAATTAAAGTGCACACCGGCATTAAATTTTTTGTGGTTGTAGCCAATACCAAAATTTATTTTGTAAGGTGGTGCCGATGCAGTTAAAAAAGCACTGTCGCGCTGCCAGAAGTAGGAATCTTCTTTTCCTTCCAACAAATCATTGGTATGCACTGCGGTAACTTCCATGTGATTGATGTTGCCCACTAATGAAAAAGTAAGGCGGCTGTCATTGTTCATGTACCATGCGTAATTGAGAATAAAATCCAGTCCATAAGTTCTGGTGTCGACAGCATTGGTAAAGAACTGCGCTGCAGTAACACCTTGTTCATCGAGTGTAGCGCCGATGATAGGATCATCGTTATAGAAATTTCCTGTAAGCACAATGCGGTCTTTGATGGATACATAATAACCGTCGATTGTTGCAGAGAAACCATTTCCGGGAGTAACAGTAAATCCTAAACTTCCATTGGTAGAAGTTTCTTGTTTGAGCGCAGGAATACCCAAAGCTCTTGCAATGTTGCTTTGGTTGTTTGCAATTACTGCATCGAAGATTACGCCATTCTGCACATTCGTAAATGTTTGGTTGTAATAAATTTGTGCAAGTGATGGCGCACGAAAACCGGTGCTGCCCGAGCCGCGAATGGCGAATTGATCATTGATAGCATATCGCGCTGCTAATTTGCCGTTCACAGTACTTCCAAAGTCGCTGTAGTTTTCTGCACGCAGTGCAACATCAATCATAAATGCATCGGTGAAATTGAATTCGGCATCTACATAACCTGCAAGATTGCTTCTGTATTTATCAACTTCATTTGATGGGCGGAAACCCGGGAAACCCTGTGAGCCGCCGGGACGGTACGAAGTATCGAGACCTGCAAAAATTCCGTAGTCATCAAATACAGAATCAATGGAAAAAATTAGCGGACCATAAGTTTGCCATGAACCTTCTTCACCTGCAAATATTTTATAATTCTCTACTCTGTATTCACCACCGAATGCGACGTTGACACCACTCAGGCAATTTTTAAAATATCGGGTGAAATCAAGTGTGGTTACATTTTGTGCCAATTGAGTTCCGCCATCATCAAAAGAAGTTGGCGATGCCGCACCCAATGATGCATTGTTTGTGTGATCACCATAGAAATGAAAACGATTCGAGCCGTAAGAGTTGTTGAAATCGGTATTCCAGTTACCAACCGCACCGCGCACGCCAAATGAAAGTGACTTGTCGAGAATTTGTGATTGAATAATGGGATCGAAACCATTGGGATAAATTTCATCTACGTTGCGTGATTCACCGGCAACGCGTGTAAAAGCAAATGCATTGGTACTGCGATTACTAAAACCTCCGAATGCATAAAGTGTTGCACCGCCACCCAATCCGATTTCAGAATTCAACCAGGTACTGAAGTTAGTTGCCTCTGCATCGCCGAATTGATTTCTTACATCAGTGTTTCCGGGATACCAGTCGGCAGGTATGTTTGCACGATTGGTTGCTCCATGAAATAAATAATCTGTAGTGAAGTTGATGAAACCCTTGTCGCCGATTTTAACTCCGTAATTTCCATTGAACTGAATTTCGTTGCCATCAAAAGTTTCATCATCGAAGCGGTACTTGGCAATATTGGTTGCCGTGTTTACACCGCCTGTAAACTCACCGGTAGATTTTTTCAAAACAATATTGATAACACCTGCAATGGCATCGCTGCCGTATTGAGCTGCTGCGCCATCACGTAAAATTTCGATGTGATCAATTGCCGAAACAGGAATGGTATTTAAATCACTGCCTGTATTTCCGCGACCGCGTGTGCCGTAGATATTTATGAGTGAAGATTGATGCCTTCTTTTTCCGTTTACTAAAACTAAAGTTTGATCGGGACCCAATCCACGAAGTGTTGCAGGGTCAGTATGATCTGCACCATCACTGCCCGATTGTTTATTGGCATTGAAAGAAGGAGCGAGGTAATGCAATAATTGATTCACATCAAGTTGCCCCATGTTGTCACTCATTTTTTTAATGTCGATGTAATCAACAGGCACAGGCGATTCGGTGATGGATCGGTTGAGTGATCGGCTACCAATAATTTCTACACCTGTTAATTCCGTTGTTGCATCCTGCATAACTGCATTTAAGGTTGTGCCGGTGGCGGTAATTTCCATTGGAGCAAAACCGATGTAACTGAAAGTGATAATTGCACTTGCATTGCTTACACCCAATGAATAATTTCCATCGGCATCGGTGTAAGTTCCGTTGGTAGTTCCTTTTTCGGCAACGGTTACTCCAATTAAAGGAATTCCGTTATTGTCTTTCACATTCCCCGAAATAGTGGTTTGTGCAAAAAGCATGGAAGGCAAAAGCGCAGCCATGCAAATGATGAGTAAATGTTTTTTCATTTTGTTTTTGTGGTTTTAAATGTTGGAAAGATGAAAGAAAAATTTGGTGCGGGTTGGTTTGGGTGGTGAATATTTTTCAACACAACAATAAATTAGTTGTACCGAATAGCTCAAGTGAGAGCCACCCAAAAGAGTAATTTAAACTTATGACTTAAGTAAATTGTTAGAATCAGGATTAATAAGATTTAAGAATACTCAGAATTTTTTTCATTCACTTCATTGTAAAAATCTGAAGATTTAGTTTGAGACAAAGAGAAAAATATGTATGAACTCTTTAAACTTGAATTGGATGTTTTCATTGTACGTAAACACATCTGTGATATTGTTAAATCCTTTACCTTACCCCAATAAAAAAAATATTCCTTCCAACACTAATCCTGCTCAATAGCATTTTATTAACTACAAGTAGCAATGCAACAATATTTATTGTTTCTGCAAATGATTCATCAACACTCATCCAACTCGAAACATACATCACCAAAGCATTCATCAGCCACAATAAAAATGTATTCGAAAAACTGCTTGCCCCCGGTTTCATCTATACAGAAAATGAAAGTAGCTACTCACGCACCGAATCCATTGAAGCAATCACATTAGCAAGCGATACCATCGAAGCAGTGGACAATGAAAGTATGATATTGCACCGCTCCGGCATCACAGGCATTGTTACCGGCTTTATGAATGTGAAAGGAAGAAATGCACAAGGCCGCTTTGAACATTGCTACCGCTTTACCGATACCTGATTGAAAACAATAGGGGAGTGGCAGATACTCGCCGGTCACGATTACATAGCGCAATAATTCATTCTATAACAATATCACTATAAAAAAAGCCGCCTCAGAACTGAGACGGCTTTTTCGAAAATGCTTTTCTTCAATTCAATTACAAGGTAGGCAGAATCACTTTGTCAATCACATGAATAACACCATTCGATGATTGAACATCGGTTGCAATAATGTTTGATATTCTGCTATTGATATCTGTAATAGTTGCTCCGCCTGTAAGCCCGATAGTGAAACTGTCACCATTTAATGTTGGAACAATTTGTCCGTTAGTTAAATCTTCGGCAAGAACATTTCCGCTAACAACGTGATAGTTCAAAACCTTTTCAAGAGTTGCAACATCAATATCATTGAGAGAAGCAACGCCTAATTCAGTAAGCAAAGAACTGAAGGCCGCATTGTTTGGTGCAAACACAGTAAAGGGTCCTGCTCCGCTGAGAATGGTAACATAATCAGTAGTAAGGTCGGGGCGGGTTAATGCCGCAACAAGTGAACTGAAATCGGGATTTGAAACTGCAAATGTTACCACAGTTGGTAAACCAATTACCTGATCAACAATATGAATTACACCATTCGATGCATTCACATCAGCGGTAGTAACTTTTGAAATTCCGTTAAGCGTTACGCCACTTGCAGTACTCACATACAAACTCAGGTTTGAAGTTGTTGCCCCGAACGTAGCAAGAGTTTTTACGTAACCGGTTGTTAAACCGGTTGAAACATTTTTTCCATTTACAACATGGTTCAAAAGCACACTTGTAAGCACATCATTTGGAACATCATTCAGGCTGGCGAAACCGTTTGCTGAAAGAAATGCACTAAATGCGGCATTGGTTGGAGCAAACACTGTTAGCGTTGCCGAAGCGCTGCTGAGTTCATCAGTTAAACCGGCCTTCTCAATTGCTGCCACCAGGCTGCTGAGTTCAGAATTGGTTTTTGCTGTTTCATAAATGTTAAGTTCTGTTGGAATAATTACTTCTTCATCTTTGGTACATGAGGTTATGGTTGCTGTTGCAACTACCATCATCAATAAAAAAAGTTTGTTGAGCATTTGTTTTAGTTTTTGTTTGTTTGATGTTTTAACATTGATGAGAACTGATTGTTCAAGATAAATCTTAAGTTTAATTGACTTGACAATCATGTGACAATTATTTCTAACTGAAAAAGATTGAAGGCTTCAAATAGCGTTGTACAATCGCTTACAAAGCAGAAAGTTTGTAAAAACATTACAGCATTAATTCAATTGAAAATCCGAATCACATTTTTAGCGAAGATTAATTCTTAATTAAACTGAGAGAAAAGATTTCGTAACACAGCATAAGCCATTTGCAATGAGAAACTCTACCAAACTTAAAAACCTGTTACAACTCTACAGTGCAACATTCGATTTGGATGATGATGGAAACTTTCGGTTAACCTTAGTTGATAAAAGAAATTATGATACACAACTGTTTATTGATAAAGCATACTCTTCGGTGTTATCAAAAGCATTTAGCCACATGCTTAAAGAAATAAAAACAAAGAAAGAAGAATAAAAAAATTTCCCTTTTTAACTGAAACCAAGAATTTTCAATTTTTCCCGAAGGCATTCCTATGTAATAATTTTCCACTGCCCACTGTCAATTGTCCACTTACAATTCTCAACTTACTTCTTTTTAACAAGGTAAACCTTAACCCCATTAATTTCTTTAGATAGCAATTCATATTTATTATTGAGTGACCGGAGCAGATCGGCCAGTGATTTAAAACCATAAGTGCGGTGATCAAAACTTGGATCGAGTTTGCGCAAACCCAAACCTAACTCGGCGAGGTAAGCGGTTTCATTATCATTCATCACCATGTTAAATGCTTTTGCAAGAGTTGGCAAATCAACTTTTGGAATTGAAGTATGCAGTACCACCTGTTTGATATCCCGCTTCGAATCAGGTTTCTTTTTTTCTTCCACTTCTTCCTCCACTGCAATCAGTGTTTCGCAAAATGTAAAACTGTCGCAGGCACTCACAAAAGCTTTAGGAGTTTTCTTTTCACCAATTCCTAAAACAAAAATTCCTTCTTCACGAATGCGGCGCGCAAGACCGGTGTAATCACTGTCACTGCTTACAATGCAAAAGCCATCTACCAATTCATCATGCAGAATATCCATAGCATCAATTATGAGAGCACTGTCGGTAGAATTTTTTCCCGTTGTGTAAGAAAATTTTTGAATTGGGCTTATAGCAAAATCATTGAGCAAAGTTTTCCAGGTGTTCATTGTCTGTTGTGTCCAGTCACCATAAATGCGGCGGATGGTCACCTTTCCATATTTAGATGCCTCTGAAAAAATTAAGTCCAGCAATTTAGGTTGTGCATTGTCGCCATCAATCAGCATAGCCATTTTAGAAGTTCTTTCTTCGTGCAGCATAGTTTTTAAAATTTAAAAGTGTAAGGTAAGGAAATGAAAAGCAGAGAGAAATTATTTTAGGGATGGTTATTCACGAAACTCCGCCGTGGGGTTTTTTACTCCAGTGGAGTTTTTAGAGAGGTGCGTAAAAAAATTGAATGGGATGCAATTCAATTTTTAAATACGCCGATTAATTTTCTTGCAACCACTTTATCAATTTCAAAAGTGAAAGCATCATCAGAAAGTTCTTTAAATGAAATCCACCTGAATGATTGTGAACCAGTGACACCTGCATGAAAATCGAAAGCATGGTCACTGATTTTTACTTTTAATTTTTCAAATACTTTTACAAAATAATAAACACTGATTACCTGTTTGTTTGTATGGAGAGAAGAGCGTTGAAAAAAATCAGTAGTGTAAAAGTGATCGAGTACTTCAATCGATTGCTGTAATTCTTCTTTCCATTCACGAATCAAACAATCCTTGATTCCTTCTCCCAATTCCAACCCTCCGCCCGGGAACTTGGTAAAATATTTTCCATTCTCAAATTCATCGGAGATCAGAATTCCTTTTATATCATCGATTAAAATTCCATATACGCGAATGGTAAATCCGTTTAATTGAAAAGTATGTTCAATCATTGAAGATGATTTTTTTTAAATCAATAATTCTTAAACCCCGAATATATGAATGCAAAAGATTATCAAGAATGCATCGGTTTTTAAGGTGCTGTTCCTTAAAATTCCGAACCTATTTTTTAGAACCGGACATTTCAATTAATACCTTGATGAAAACTTTTTTACAAAGCATTATCTTTTTATTAAATATTTGTTTACAATTGTTTCACTAAATCACACACTTATGAAATCAAAATTCCAAAAATTAGGCATGCTACTAATGCTGATGTGTTCCTCTTGGGGAATTGCATTTGCACAGTACGATGTTTCAGGAAAAGTTACCAATGCCGGAGGAGAACCTCTAACAGGTGTTACGGTAGCAGTAAAAAATACCAACAACGGAACAACCACTGACGTTGATGGTATGTATACATTAAACATCAGTGGATCTTCGGCCACCATTGTTTTTTCATACGTCGGTTTCAGATCGCAGGAGAAACAAGTGAATGGAGCAAACTCTTCATTAAATATTTCTCTTGAAGAAACAAGTTCTGAGTTAGATGAAGTTGTTGTATCGGGTCTTGCAACAACAGTAAAAAGAAAGAATGCCGCAAACAATGTTGCATCCATTTCTTCAAAAGACCTTACCGGAATTACTCCACAGTCAACCTTTGATGGTGCGCTTTCGGGCAAATTTACCGGAGCACAAATTTCTTCCAATTCAGGTGCGCCCGGTGGTGGAATGACTTTTAGATTACGCGGAGTTACTTCTATCAATGCGCCTGCTCAACCGCTGTTTATTATTGATGGTGTTTATGTTGACAATTCGAGCATTGCTGCAGGATTGAACGTAGTATCAGATGCTGCGGGGGGCGGAAGTACAGCACAGTATGATCAGGATAATCCATCAAACCGCATTGCAGACATTGATCCCGGAGATATTGAGAATGTAGAAATATTGAAAGGTGCTTCTGCTGCAGCTTTGTATGGTTCACGTGCAGCGGGCGGTGTGGTAATTATTACGACCAAGAAGGGAAAGCAAAGCAAAGGCGGGGCAAACATCAGTTTCACTCAGTCACTTGGAGTAAATACAATCAGTCATCCGCTTGGATTAAGAGAATGGGATCCAACCAAAGTTGAAAGTTATTACGGACCTGATGAAGTAGCTGTTTACAATGCAGCAGTTGCAGATGGCCAATATTATAATTATGAAGATGAACTTTATGGCAACACGGGTTTTGTTTCAGATTCAAGACTTTCTGTAGGTGGTGGAAATGAAAGAACAACTTTTTATACCAGCATGTCGCACCGAAATGAAGATGGCATTGTTAATAATACCGGCTATACAAAAACCGGTTTGAGATTAAATGTAACCCATCAGGTAAACAAGAGAATTGATGTTTCATTGTACAATAATTTCTTGCGAACATCAGCAGATCGTGGATTCTTCAATAATGATAATACTTCTACTACGATGGGAATTTCTTATGCTGCTACACCTCCATGGGCAGAGTTACATCCCGATGCTGAAGGCAATTATCCAAACAACAATTATTCGGCGTCTAACTTTTTACAAACAAGTGCATTAATTACAAACAATGAATTAACGAACCGTTATATCGGTGGTGCATCTGCAACTATTAAATTGTTAACGAATGATCAGCATTCACTTAAGTTAGTAA
>JAJAYG010000109.1 GCA_026786335.1 Chitinophagales bacterium
ACAATGCATTTGGTTCCATTGATGCCATGCTCAAGAAACGTTATGATCTGCTTCCGAATTTGGTTGAATCAGTTCAGCAATACATGAATTACGAGCGTGATACGCTCACAAAAATTACTGAGCTGCGCACAAGGGCAATTGATCCAAATATTCCAACCGAACAAAAAATTCAGCTCGATAATCAGATCAATGCAGCCATGAAAAATATTTTGGTGCAGGTAGAAAATTACCCCGACTTAAAAGCCAATCAGAATTTTCTGCAACTGCAAGGTTCGTGGAATGAAGTTGAGGAACAAATTTCTGCAGCCCGCAGAGCTTATAATGCATCGGTAAATAATTACAACAATGCAGTGGAGCAATTTCCTACCAACATCTTTGCACGCATGATGAATTATCAGCTCAAAACATTTTTCGAAATTCCTGAAGAAGAACGCAAGAATATTTCGGCGAAAGATCTTTTTAACAACTAAGATTTCCTTTTGCTGAATGAAATCAACTGCAGACTTCGAAAATTATTTCAGCACTTCACTCACTCCGCTTCTTCAATCATTAGAGGTTGAGAGAAAAAATGTTGTCACCACGTTTTGGTCGGCCATGAACTATTCTGTGCTTTTTATACCTGCACTCATTCCTTTTTTTATGTTTCAGAATCCATGGTTTCTGGTAATTCTGGTTTTACCATTTCTATTGGTAATTAAGCGACTCATCATTTATCAAAAGGTGAAAGATCAATACGTAAAAAATTTTAAGCAACAGGTAATTAGCGGAATGGTAAAGCAAGTAAATGAAAAACTAACCTATGAACCTGAGTTTTCGATTTCTACCGGAGAATATGCCGGATCTCAAATATTTAACCAGCGCATAGACCGATTCAAGGGTGGCGATTTAATCAGCGGGCAGTTAGAGAAAACATCAATCAGATTTTCTGAATTATGGCATGAAGAAAAACATGTAAGCACTGATAGCAAAGGAAGAAGAGCGGAAAGCTGGGTTACTATTTTTAAGGGCATCTTTTTTATTGCTGACTTTAATAAAGATTTCACCGGTAAATTGTTTGTGCTTCCCGATTGGGGAATAGATTTTTTAGGAATCGGAAAATGGACGGACAAGGTATTTGAATCCCGCGGGCAGGCGATTGATCTGGAAGATCCGGTCTTCGAAAAGTATTTTAAATGTTATGGAACCGATCAGGTAGAGTCGCGCTACATTCTTTCCACCTCTCTCATGAAACGCCTCACCGATTTTCGAGAGAAAGTGAAAATAAAAATCTACATTTCATTTATTGCATCAAGAGTATTTATCGCAATACCGTTGACTAAAGATTTATTTGAGCCCAATGTTTTTTCTACGGGAATGAAAGATGATTACCTGCAAGAATATTTTTATTACCTCACATTGGTAACCGGTATTGTTGATGATCTCAACCTTAACACAAGAATCTGGACGAAGCAATAATTATCTGAAATAATCTTAAAATTATTCAGGTTAATTCATTTGTAATTCAAGCTATGAACAAGAATGATAAACTTCATACTGAAAATATGAAAATGACTTTTATCTTCATGCGTTTAAAAAAAACTTCTATGGCAAGCAAACAAAAAGTTACAGAGTTAGATTTATTCATGAAACAAATCAAAAAGAAAAACCCGGGTGAGCAGGAGTTTCACCAGGCAGTTTATGAAGTTGCTGAAACATTAATGCCTTTCCTCGATTCGAATCCTAAGTATAAGCAAGCAAAAATTCTGGAGCGCATTGCGGAACCCGATCGTGTAATTATGTTTCGCGTTGGCTGGCTTGATGATAAAGGAGAATTTCAGGTGAACCGTGGTTTTAGAATTCAAATGAACAATGCCATTGGCCCTTACAAAGGCGGCCTGCGTTTTCATCCAACAGTTTACCTCGGCATCTTAAAATTTTTAGCTTTCGAACAAGTGTTTAAAAATTCGCTCACCGGTTTACCTATGGGTGGAGGCAAGGGCGGAACCGATTTTGATCCCAAAGGAAAATCGGATAATGAAGTAATGCGTTTTTGCCAGAGTTTTATGATTGAACTCAGCAAACATATTGGAGCCGATACCGATGTTCCTGCAGGTGATATTGGAGTTGGCGGAAGAGAAATAGGATTTTTATTTGGTCAGTATAAAAGATTGCGCAATGAATTTACCGGCGTGCTCACGGGTAAATCAATTGACTTTGGCGGCAGTTTAATTCGCCCCGAGGCAACAGGTTTTGGAACAGTTTATTTTGTTGAAGAAATGCTTGCAACACGAAAAGATAAAATCAAAGGGAAAACTGTAGTGATCAGCGGCTCGGGAAATGTGGCGCAGTACGCAGCAGAAAAAGTGATTGCATTGGGCGGCAAAGTGGTAACACTATCTGATAGCGATGGATATATTTATGATGAGAAAGGAATTACGCAGGAAAAACTTGAGTTTGTGATGCAACTGAAAAATGAAAAACGCGGAAGAATAAAAGAGTATGCTGAAAAATACGGCTGTCAGTTTATTCCAAGAAAAACTCCATGGGGAGTTAAGTGCGACATCGCATTACCCTGCGCAACACAAAATGAATTGAATGGTGATGATGCAAAAAAGCTCACACGCAATGGTTGCATTGCAGTGGCCGAAGGTGCAAACATGCCATCAACATTAGAAGCCGCAAACTGGTTTATTAAGAAAGAAATTTTGTATGCACCCGGCAAAGCATCGAATGCAGGTGGCGTTGCAGTATCGGGTTTAGAGATGAGCCAAAACTCATTGCGCTTATCATGGACACGCGATGAAGTTGATGCGCGCTTGAAAGGAATAATGAAATCAATTCATGCATCTTGCATTAAATATGGCACCGATGCAAATGGTGTATGCAACTATGTTAAAGGTGCAAACATCGGTGGGTTTGTAAAAGTAGCTGATGCCATGCTAGCGCAAGGATTGGTTTAGGTTAAAGATTCCCTTTTCTCTTTTGGCGGGGAAGTTTAAAAATAAAATTCCGGTGATGAACCGGAGTTTTTCTTTAGAAAAAATCATCAAATGATGATGCAGAAAAAATAGTATGTAAAATTCGATGTTGGACAATTTGTAAATGCCATTTACAATCTGTCCAGGTTTGGTTAAACAGGGTTTTGAGATATTGTTCTCCAATTAATGATGTTGATGCCATTTGAGGTGTATTCATTTTTACCCGAATACACCAGAGAAGCCGAAGCAGCTTTACGCTTACTCACCCTGCGGAAATAATCCATTCCTCTCAAAAAATCACTGCCAATAGTTTCTCCGGCTTTTGCTTCAATCAAATGAAAACCATTAGAGGCAGGCAGAATAAAATCAATTTCATTTCCGGTTTTATCACGCCAGTAATAAATTTCGGCAGGTAAATTTTTATGCATTCTGCTTTTAATAAGTTCAGTGAAAATAAAATTCTCAAACAACGCTCCCTTCATGTGATGGTGAACAATTGCTTCGGGCTCATAAATATTCAGCAGATAACAAAGCAATCCCGAATCTAAAAAGTAAAGTTTGGGTGCTTTGATAATTCGCTTGTTAAAATTCTCATAGTAAGGTTGTAGCAGATGAACAATAAAACTTGCTTCAAGAATACTCAGCCATGCTTTGGCAGTGTTATGCGAAATGCCGCAATCACTGCCAAGTGAAGTGAGGTTGAGAATCTGCCCTGTTCTTCCCGCACAAAGGCGGATGAATTTTTGAAAGCCGCTTAAGTTGATGATGTTTTGTATTTGCCTTACATCGCGCTCGAGGTACGAGAAAATATAACTCGAATACCAATCGAGAATGCTCACCTTGCGATTCCACAGTGCAGGATAAAATCCTTTTTGCATCAACATTTCAAGTGATTTGAATTTGATTCCCGCACCATTGATCTCAGATACACTTAACGGAAGCAAACGAAGTATTGCAACTCTGCCTGCAAGAGATTGCGTTACTTTTTGATGGAGTAAATAATTCTGTGAGCCGGTAAAAATAAACTGCCCGGTTTTTCCGCGATCATCAACAATGGTTTGTATGTAAGAAAATATTGAAGGCATGCGCTGCACTTCATCAATCACCACCATTTTATTTTTAAATGAGTTGAGGAATCCGCGCGGATCTTTTTCGGCTTTTGAAATTGTATCAGGGTCTTCAAGAGAAATATAATCTGCTTTCGGAAAAACGCTTTTTACCAATGTGGTTTTCCCCGACTGCCTTGGACCCATTACACTTACAATTGGAAATTGCCTTGAAAGCGAGAGTAACTTTTTAGCTAGTATTCGATCAATCATGATCGCAAATATAATAAATAGAGTTGGACAGATTGTAAATGGCATTTACAATCTGTCCAAATTAAAAATTCAGGTTATGTTCTTTTTCGGAATGAAACCAAATTAAATCATTGATCGAAGCGGAGTAACCATGCGTTCATATTTTCCTTTCCAAAAAAAATGATTCAACAATTTTACTACTCGCGGCAGCGACGTATCAAACTGTTGATTCTCCTCTGCAGAAAGTGATTCATGAAGCCATGGAATCATGTAAGACAAATATTTTAAAGGTGCCTTTCTTTTCACCCTGTTTTCTATTGCACGCTGCTCGGCCGGCGTAAAATTGGCGGTCATCTTTTCAACAACATATTTTTCTTCTTTACCAATGTGTGAAGTAAATAATTGAAGTAACTCTTTGGTGCAGGCAGAAAGCTGCTCTTTAATTTTCAATAGCGATCCATTCTCTCTCACAGCTTCACCTATCAATCTTTTTATTTCATCAATTAAAAATTGCAACCGGTTGTGTTCAGTTTCCATGTGCTCAATACTTTCAGACGGAGCATTCAATCGCTTTTCAATTTCAACAAACATAATATCGTCTTCTGCCTGGTGGTGTTCTTCCATCATGTTCCAATAAAACGCATACCACTTGCTTAACTGGCTCAACTGCAATTTAGAAAGAGAATCAATACGGCCGGCAATTCTGTTAAGCATTTCTGTATCGCGCATGAGTGCTCTATGTGGGAAAAACGAAGCATGCATCACAAACTCATTCACTTGATTCATAAATATTTTTAAAAATCGAAAAAGAAATTAAGACTCCAAAGGTAAGTGATGATTGCAGCATCTGACATTTACAGTTTCGTTTAATGCCGGTAAATATTCAAGGAGGAAACGGAAAACTTATCTTTGTAAAAATTAACAGCTACCTTATTTTTCATAATGCGCATTTCCTATATCATTCTTATTGTTTTTATCGTCCTTGTCATCGTATTAATTTATTTTAAGATCAGCAGCAATTCAAATTCATCGATTCAAAACAGTAAAAAGCCAGGTAGTGGCGATGCCGTAATGGCTGAAGTATTAGTGGTAAAAGATACGCTGCTTCAATATCAGATACAATCAATAGGATCGGTTAAAGCAAATGAAGAAGTAAACATTGTAAGTGAACCGGCAGGCAAAATCACGGGTATTTATTTTAAGGAAGGAAATACTGTTTCAAAAGGAACATTACTTTTTAAGTTAGATGATGCCGAATATGTGGCAAGAAAAAAGAAACTTGAATCTGAAATCAAATTTGCTTCTGACAATGAGTCGAGGTATAAAATTCTAAAAGACAAAGGCGGTGTTAGCGCACAGACCTACGAAGAAATTGCCAATCAACTGCAAACATTAAAAGCAGATTTGGAGTTGATCAATGTTCAACTTTCTAAAACAGAAATACGCGCTCCCTTTACAGGAAAAATTGGTTTGCGAAATGTGAGTGAAGGTGCTTATGTAACTGCCAATACCATTCTAACTTCTTTACAGGATATAAGCAAAACTAAAATTGATTTCACCGTTCCCGAGCGATACGCAAGTTTACAAAAGCCTCAGCAGCAAATATTTTTTACTGTAGAAAATGATTCAACCAACTATTCGGCAGTAATTGTTGCAAGCGATCCTTCGGTAAATACTTCAACACGTTCATTAAATGTAAGAGCTGTTGCAGCGAACAGCAATCAAAAATTAATACCTGGAATGTCGGCAAGAATTACAATTACACTTGGTGAAAACATTCATTCTATTCTGGAACCAACC
>JAJAYG010000110.1 GCA_026786335.1 Chitinophagales bacterium
GGACAGCACTACCATTGACAAGCAAGGAATTACCCCGCTGCTTGCTGAGTTTAAAAAAATTGATGCAATACAATCCAGGAATGATGTGCTTCAGGAAATCGCATACCTGCAAACCATTAACATATCTGCACTTTTTTCGTTGGCTCCTTATCAGGATGAAAAGAATAGTGAGAAAGTTGCAGTGCATTTATTTCAAGGGGGAATTGGTTTACCCGATCGTGATTTTTATTTTGATAAGGACAGCCACTATGAAACCATACGCACCGAGTATTTAATTCATATGCAAAAAATGTTTGTTCTGTTAGGTGATGATTCTGTTAAAGCAAAAGAAGAAGCCGCCGTTGTAATGAGGATGGAAACAGGGTTGGCAAATGCTTCACGCAAGCTTGAAGACCTTCGTGATCCACAGGCAAACTATAACAAGATGACTGTTTCAAAGATGAATAAACTCACTCCATCTATTGATTGGAAGACAATGCTTGCAAACATAGGTGCGCCAAAAACTGATACTGTAATTGTAGGGCAGCCGGAATTTTTTAAGTATACAGAATCAATGATGAAGAGAACTTCAATTGCAGATTGGAAAATTTATTTACGCTGGAATCTCATTCGCACATTTGCTCCCTACCTGAGTTCAGATTTTGAAAAACAAGATTTCTATTTCAATTCAACCATTCTTAATGGAACCACTAAACAGCGCCCGCGGTGGAAGCGAGTATTGGAAACTCAAGAAACTTATCTTGGTGATGCATTGGGTCAATTATATGTAGAGAAATATTATTCTGAAAAAACCAGAGAGCGATATGTAAAATTAGTTGACAACATTTTTGATGCTTATCGCGAGCGCATTCAAAATGTAAACTGGATGACTGACTCAACTAAACAGAAAGCAATTGCAAAACTAAATGCAGTTGTTAAAAAAGTGGGATACACTACAAAATGGAAAGATTATTCCTCAATGGATATTGGTCGCGAATCTTATGTTCAAAATTGTATTAACGGAAATATATGGTTAACCCGGTTCTATCTTTCAAAACTGTATAAGCCGGTTGACAGGACTGAATGGGAAATGACGCCACAAACATGGAATGCCTACTACAATCCTTCAAATAATGAAATCGTTTTGCCCGCTGCAATATTTATTATTCCCGGCTTTCCTGATTCGATTGCCGATGACGCAATTGTTTATGGCTATGCAGGCGCTTCAACAATTGGCCATGAGATTACACATGGGTTTGATGATGAAGGAAGCCAGTTTGATGATAAAGGAAACCTACGTGATTGGTGGAGCACTAAGGATAAAGAGGAGTTTAAAAAGAGATGCCGGCAGATCATAGACCAATTCAATCAATATGTTGTGCTTGATTCAATTCAAGTTAATGGTGAAGCAACACAGGGTGAAAACATAGCTGATCTCGGCGGAATTGTAATCGCACTTGAAGCATTTAAGAAAACCGATCAGTATAAAGAAGGAAAACCAATAGGAGGCCTAACACCTTTGCAAAGATTTTTTATGGGTTACGCACTTTCATGGTATGGCCAATATAGAGAAGAAGCATTGGCTACCAGAGTTAAAACAGATGTTCACTCACCAAACTTTTTACGTGTCAATGGTCCTTTTTCAAATGTAGACGACTTCTATAATGCGTTTGGAATTAAAAAGGGGGATGCAATGTATCGACCTGATAGTTTAAGGGTAAGAATCTGGTAACCGGATTTTAATAGATTTGTAAATGAGATGATTTTTATCATTTAAATGATATCAACAGAATTATTTATTTGCCGCATTAATTACTGAGGTTAGAATTTGGTGAAAGCATTGCAAAATATATTTAATACACTCAAACATAATTAATCTTGTTCTCGTAAATCTTGGATGAAGTGACAAATACTTGGTTATTACAGCTAATAAATTTAATTTCGTAGAGTTAAAGTTTACTATTTCTCAAAAAATTAATGTTATATGAAAAAAATTTCCGCTCTTGTTCTTTTTATAGCAGTTAGTACAACAGCAGTTTTTGCTCAAACACCCGACTGGAGCACATCTGTTGCATCAATTATTTATAATAATTGTTCTACCTGCCATCATGAAGGAGCAATAGCTCCATTTTCACTTATGTCTTATGCAGATGCGGTCGATAATGGCACTTTAATCCAAGCAGATGTAGTTGCGAAAAAAATGCCTCCTTGGCCTGCCGATCCTACTTATAATCATTTAAGAAATGAGAGGGTACTTAGTGACAATGAAATTTCAACAATTAACGATTGGGTTAATGGAGGAATGCCTGAAGGTGATGAAAGCCTTGCCCCGCCTGCTCCTGTTTTTTTAGCCGGAACCGAAATGCCCGTAATTGATGATACCATTAACATAGGTACCTATATGCTACTGGGAGACACTGATAATTATCGTGCTTACGTAATTCATTCCGATTATTCAGAACCTAAATTCATCAATCAGTTTGAACTAATTGCGGGTGCACCACAAGTAGTGCATCATGTTTTTTTTCTGCACGATTCAACCGATAAATCATGGATAAAAGATAGCAATACGCCCGAAGACGGATATTGGGGAAGTCAAATGAGTTTTGGACCGGCATCAGTTGTTTGGGGCGGATGGGTTCCCGGTGGCGGCGTAACCGTATTGCCGCCTAATATGGGATTCAGAATACCGGATACTGCCGATTACTGTGTTGCCATACATTACGGGCCTGGCGGAAATGGTTTAACTGACAGTTCTAAGTTGCATGTTAAATTTTGCGACACCCCAAATCCAAGGCAAGTTTACAATGAACGCTGGCTGTGGTGGTACGATTCTTCATTAATCAATCCACCATTTAAAATTCTCGCTAATGAATACAAGACATTTTATGAACAATCACCGATTTTTACAAAAGATATGTCTTTGATCTCTGTTCAACCACACATGCATTTAATCGGTCAGTCTTTTAAAGTGTTTATGGTTAGCGAATCGGGTGATACTACCAACCTTGTTTATGTTGACCGTTGGGATTTCGATTGGCAAATAAACTATTTCCTTACCAAGATTATTAAAATTCCAATGACCTCAAGAATTTACGGAACAGGTGTTTATGATAACACCTCTAACAACCCAAACAATCCTAGTAATCCGCCAAAGAACGTAGTAGCAGGGCAGGGAACAGAAGATGAAATGATGAGTTGCCGGTTTGCGTATACTAATTATCAATCGGGAGATGAAGATATTATTCTGGATAGTGCTTTTTACCTTAATGCAAATAATATCATTGATTTCACCTTAATGCCGGTTCAGGTTTATCCTAATCCTGCAAATCAAATGTTTGCATTTGTTACTGAACTAACAGAACATAATGTTTCGTGGACTTTAACTGATTATTTGGGAAGAGTAGTAAAATCAAAAGAAGAAAAAAATATTCCAAACGGAATTTACTATCAGAAAGTTGACATCACCAACTTTCCATCGGGCACTTATTTATTAAATATTTATTCTGGAAATCAAAAGAC
>JAJAYG010000111.1 GCA_026786335.1 Chitinophagales bacterium
ATGAGAAAACGAGAAACCTCGGGGTAGCGATCGAGACCATAAATTAGATCGAGAATCTGATTGCTGATGGCTGTTCTTTCTCTTTGAATTACATCACTTGCAGTGCCACCGCGCATTTCCATTTCTTTTGTTTGATACAATCGCTGCGAAGTGGTTGCAAGAAGGTTGCGCAATTCTTTTTGTTCTGCAGTACCGGCAAGATTCGATGGGTTAAATTTCGAGAGCGCATTCTGAAATTCTTCCACTGCCTGTTCAAGGCGGTTAATACTCACTGTTCGTTCAATACTTCTTGCAAACTCAAGCATCTTCTTAGTGTTTTGTTAAAGTCAAATGTAGCAGTAAGTTTTTTACATCAAAAAATTTCCATTCAAAAATTGTACAGCAGATAATGAAAGCGTATAAATTTTCAATGAGAATTCAATTCTTAGTAGCAGTTCTAAAAATTGTCCATTCCTTCTCCTTCGGAGAGGGCTTTAGGGTGAGGAAAATAAATGAATTCAATTTTTAGAACTGCCCTTAAAAATTAATAGCTTTACACTTCAACTTTCAAAATATGGCTGTAGAAAACAGAAGTTCATTTGTAATTGAATTAATGGCAGGAATGATTGCGTTGATTCTTTACCTCTCAGCTTTTACCATGCATAGAAATTATGATTACACTCCATATATTAATAATGATGCAAGTCAAAGAAGTGCCATACCCGATTCTATGAGAATGATTGAAGATCAATCAGAAATAAAAAAGCAATCAGTATTGGATGTAAACGGTACATGGTTTTGGCAGGAAAGCGGAAGGTGGGTAATTACTCAATCAGGAACTGATCTTATGGTTAATGTTTATAATGATGATAATACTTTTGCATCTTCAGGAACTGGAACTATCTATAAGCGGCGTGTCACCATCAAAATAAGCGATGTGAATGTCACTGCATTAGTTGATGTTGTCTTAGCCGATGATGAACAATCATTGATTGGGACATTTTCAGTCGAAGGGATTTCGGGGCAAGCGAGCACCATAGTGCTTAAACGTTAGAAAACTTAATTCTCATTTCAACTTAATAAAAGGAATCGGATTTCCTGTGCTGCCACTCGGAAAAGCAATGTTGAGCCAGCTTGAAACGGTTGGAGCAATATCAGGGATCACCACTTTCTCAACTGATTCACCATGTTCTATTTTCCATCCATAAAAAATCAGAGGCACATGATTGTCATAGGAGAAAGCGGTTCCGTGTGAAGTGCCTTCTTTAAATATCCAATCAATCCAACCGGGTTTCATGGAGTAAAAAATATCACCCGATCTTTCGGGATAAAAATTATTCATAATCGTTTGTTGCACGGTGGGCGAGCAGAGATTGATGTTATACTTAGGTGAGGTAACACATAAAATTCCTTCCTGTTGCATTAAAAAGTCGCTCACTTTATTTGCTACATCATCACCTGCAATTTTAGTTGATGCAATAAAAGTTTGATTCAAATACACCTGCTGAGTTGCGATGGCAGCAATCCATTTTCCTTCACCATAAAAACCTGAAACAAATTTATTTGCTGCATCCAATAAACTGTCGCCCATCATTACGCCACCGCTTATGTTATGATCTTTTCCAAAGTCGGGATTAATAGCTCCTCCGTGATCGGCTGTTAAGAAGACCAGGCAATTTTCTTTTCCAATATTCTCATCAATATAGTTCAGCAGATTTTCAATGTCTTTATCGAGCCGCAAATAACAATCTGCGAGCTCTAATGAATTAGGTCCAAACCAGTGCCCTACCAAATCGGTTGATGAAAAACTAATGCAGAGAAAATCTGTTGCATTTCTTTTCCCAAGCTTTTCATTTTTAATTGCTTCAATTGCCAAATCTTTTGTCATCGTGTTGCCGAATGGCGTGTAAGGGAGAACAGAAATTTTTTCTTTCGAAAGATGATGCGGAAAAATTGGAAGTTTTTCACCCGCCAACTCATGCTCATACAAAGTTGTGTCGCCTGTGCACATAGTGTATGCACTTCGCGGAAGCAACAAATTCCAATCGCTGCTTACATAATTGTTCACTTGTCTTGTTTGGTTGAATTGTAAAAGCCAATAGGGCAGTTGTTTCATATACCATGTGCTGCTGATCCAGTTGCCGGTAATTCCGTCGAAGTAAAAAGCGCCATCGGCAAAATGACCTGCGGGTAACATGGCGCTTCTGTCTTTTAGTGCAATGCCGAAAACTTTTGAATCGCGGCTTACTAATTTTAATTCATCGGTAATGGTAGTGCTCATTAATCTAAATGGTGACATTCCCGACGCACCCGTTTCATTTCCCACAGTCAAAACTTTTGCATCGCTCATTACATACACATCTTTATTGGTGTTGCGATCAAAATAATAATTATCAACGATGCCGTGAATCGCAGGCGTGGCTCCTGAATAGATTGATGCATGCCCCGAAGCGGTAACGGTGAGTAAATAATTGAAGCGTGCATTCTTGCAGAGGAAACCCTCATTCACCAATCGCTTAAATCCACCATTGCCATATTGATCCCAAAATCTCCACAGCAGATCATATCGCATTTGATCAACCACAATTCCAACAATCAATTTTGGTTTTTGATTGGCACTGCTTTGCGAATTGCTCTTTTGTGAAGATGTTTTTTGGGAAACCTGACCGCCGGCAGGAGAGGAGAAAAGTGCAGGCAACAAAAGCAAGAGGTAAAAAATATTTTTCTTCATAGATAAAAAATGTGGTGGTAAAACTAAATAACTCATGTTACGCGCAATAACAATTTAATAAAAAGTTTCTTGTTCTTTGAACTTGTATATGTGTGATAAGTACTTTTTCCTCAGTAACATTTTACGCTACATTTGTGGGCTATAAAAAATTATGCAACCATTAAAGATTGCTTTAATACGCGAAGAAAAAATTCCTGCTGATAATCGTGTTGCATTTACGCCTGTGCAATGTCAGTGGTTGATGAATAAATATCCGCAGTTAAAAATTGTTGTTCAGCCCTCAGTTGACCGTTGCTTTATTGATGATGAATATAGAAATGAAGATGTGGAAGTAACAGAAGAATTTGCCGATGCCGATTTACTAATGGGGATTAAGGAAGTGCCGAAGGATAAATTGATGGC
>JAJAYG010000112.1 GCA_026786335.1 Chitinophagales bacterium
ATTCAGAGGGGTGAGACCGAAACAGATTCAGAGCAACACGCAAGATTTGAGTTTACAAAAACAATCTCCAAGAGTTCTGCCAGTAGATGGGAATTAAATGATATTGTCAACAAGAAATAATTTTTTTAAGAAAACTCAATGGTTTTACTACCAGAATACCAAAGTTTTGATGAAAAAGATTCATTCTTTGATCAGAACTTCATTGCGAGAGCAATTGATACAGAGGTTGATCTTGAGAGATTAATCTCTCACATGAAAATTTCCAAGGAATCAATATGGAGAGGATGCGAGGCAAGTTTCAAACTTTACAATTCATTTCAACGATTCTGGATACTCAACAATGCATTCAATGGCAGAGTGACACCTCCAGAATACTTCTCGTATATTTTGAAACAGGCGACTAAGTGGAGCAGAGGAATCTTAGCAAAGAATTACAATGCGCTTGGGTTGCGCGGTGATGCAAATCTATTTTTCTTTAGCGTTCTACGCCACCATGGAGTCAACGTCCCTCTTTTAGATTTCTCACGAAACCCTTTCGTCGCGTTATTTTTTGGGTTAGAATATGCATCTGATGATTCTTCTAAAAAAGATATTTCAAATTATTTTTCACTGTATGAACTAACTCGCCAGCATGTTTTGTGTCAGCCACCATTCAAGAGATTTGCACTTGATTCATTGGAGAAAGGGGAAGATTATCAAAAAGAATTTCAGAGGCGAAAAGAGAAGTGCGGAACAGACCAAATTGACTATCCAAATTTTTTATTACGCAAAGAAATGTGCGAGGAGTTCATTCATCGTTTAGCCGTGCGGCATTTGTATGATCCTCAAAAAGATTTGCCAATCATAATCGAAGACCTCCCAAATGACAAAGAGTTCTTCAATCTATTCAGCAATTTCAACATAATTGCGCAAGATGGATTATTCGTTGCATACTCGAATCCTAATAAGCCAATGGAGGAAGGGTTCTTGAACTATTCGAAGAACTTATGTCAAGCAAACGGCTTCGGCGAGGAAAAACTTGAGGAAATTCTTGACCGAGAAAAATTACGATTCCGCTGCTTCAATATTCACAAGAGTTTAAAAATTTTATTACTAAAATTCTTTGCGGAAACTTTTTAAATCAAACACGACTCAGTTTACCCTAATTTGTATGAATTGGAAAAGCATTGTACTGACTCTTTCTTACGGAGTTTGGTTTGAGTAAATCTTCTCGCTGTTCTAAGTCTTTTTTCGACTTAGAATATAAGAATGGTTAAGAAGTCTCCCGACTTATTTTGTTTTGAATAAACAATCACTCATTTCATTTCAACTTAAAATAAATATTTGTACGCTTCCATTCTTTTCGGTCGGTGAGTGTTCTACCGTTATTTGATCCCGCTGGGATCGCGCATAAAATTTAAGTTCAGCATTGCTATCTTCGTTCGCATCGCTACTTCAGAAAAAATCTTTTCCTTAATTTTCTAAAATGGATGTTTCAAGTTTTAACAAAGTAATAATTGAGGATTCCAAAATCAAGGAATACCTTCTAAACACAAATCATACGGAAGGGAACTCAAAAGCTGAATACTTTATACGTAATGGATTTGAAATTGATAAGCCGGAATTATTAAAACAATTTTTGCTTGAGCATTTGCAACAAAATCATTAGCGGTGATAAAGAATACATTGTTTGGAACCAAATACATCATTAGCGGTAAATTAATTGCACCTAATGAGAATGAAATTATGGTGCGTACGATTTGGATAAAACCAATAAAGCAAAACATCCTTAAATTTGTAACTGCTTATCCTCTTCAATCATGATCAAAGAATTCGAACGCATAGTAATTACCCAAAACCTGCCGGGCACACCTTTTATTAAAGGTGATGTTGGAACGGTTGTAATGATTCACGAAAATGGAAATGGATATGAAGTAGAATTTTTTGCAGCCGACGGAAGCACACTCGGTGTTGAGACGGTTGAAGCACATCAAATAGTTTCTGCAAAAAATGTGAAGAAGGTGTTGCACATAAATGATGTGGCCGTGTAAATGAAATTTCTCCAACTCGCGCGCGTGTGTCGCACAGCATTTTTTTCGTGAGCAAACGCGTGCGCTCCACATAAAAGCTAAACTGCACACGCGCTCGAGTAACTTCTGTGCAATCAATTTAACTCTGCTCGTATTGCAATTTTTTTTTAAACAACATTGCTATCTTCGTTGATAGAAAAATTTTATGAGTAAACCCATTAGACTCACAGCACATGCAGTAGGATACATAACCAAAAGAGGGTTTGTGATTGAAGAATTTGTTGATTCAATACAAACTATACAATGGGTGTCGACAGATTTGGGGAGATTGCAGTGTACAAAAAATTTTGAGTTCAAAAACAATTGGAATCAAAAATATTACAGTATCAAACAAGTTCCCCAACTCGCGCGCGTTTGCCGTAGAGCAATAAAGTTGAGCGAACGCGTGCGCCTCACACAAAGCTCTACTACACACGCGCTCGAGTAAGCTTCTATCCTTTCTCAACAATTATTTTTGTCCATTAGAGCTACTGCGTTTCATTTTTGCAAGCAGCAGAGAAAGTTCCAAGAATGATGTTTATTCTCACGCGTATAGATCGCATGTTTTAAGAGATGCTAAGGTAGAAACTTTACTTCGCAATGCAGCGACGGTGGGCACGGAACATAATCAAATGAACGTGTGATGTACTAGAATAAGGAAGCTCGCTTACTACTTATCCGCAAAGTTATTCGTC
>JAJAYG010000113.1 GCA_026786335.1 Chitinophagales bacterium
GCGTAAGCAATGTTCTTCCGTGATAACCGCCTTCAAAACAAATCACAGAAGTTCTCTTCGTGTAGTAGCGCGCAACATTCACTGCATTCTCAACTGCTTCACTGCCCGAGTTTGCGAGTAAAGTTTTCTTTGGAAAATTTCCGGGAGTAATTGAATTCAATAATTCAGCAAGTTCCACATAGGGTTCAGGCGTTGCAACCAAAGTGCAGATGTGCAAATATTTTTCGAGTTGCTCTTTCATTGCAGTCACCACTTTCTCATTGCGGTGACCAACATTGAGCATACCAATTCCTCCTGCAAAATCAAGTAAGCGATTTCCATCTACATCATATACAACACCACCATCAGCATGATCAATTGCAATTTCAGTTGACTTCGCCAAACCTGCCGGCATTGAATTTTTGCGGCGCTCAATTATCGCTTTTGATTTTGGACCGGGAATTTCGGTGATTAGGTTTATCTCCTTCATGGTAAAAAAATAATTTTAAATTTTTTAAATAATATTGAATATCGAATAATGAATAGCAAATGCCGAAGTGTTTGATTTCGACATTTATTATTCGATATTTATTATTCAATTTTTTTATCTGCTGCTAAAACTATCACTGCTCCTGCATTTCCGCAGGTAGGATCGTTCAAATAATCTTTCATTAAACCAACAATTTCAAAACCTACTTTTTTTTGCACGCTCACTGTTGGATCAAACATTTCACCCTGCTTCACTTTCTCATAATATTCTTCAACACTCATTTCCTTTTTTACTTTTTCATAGCCATTCAACATTCCAACTGTAAGCTGCCCTTTCAAATTTAGAACTTTACAAGTGTGTTGCCTTGCACGATACAAGGCTTTTGCAATTCCTCTGTTTCGATAATGAGGGTCAACACTTACATCAATTCCATACAACCATTCACCATCAGGTTCATGAGTGGTGAGCCACCCACCGCCCATTACTTCAAAGAATGTATGGTATTCGGGTTTTGTAAAATTATAATGATAGCGCATTGTTGTGGTTGCACCAATCACTTTACTTCCATCCACTGCAACAAATTGTCCCTTAGGAAAAATCTCTAAATGTTTTTTGTACTGATCGGCATGGAGCAATTCGTTTTCGGCAAGGGAAGGAAAAACGATTCGCTGCAATGCTTCCAATTGTGAAGTATGCTCCGGTTTCATTTCAGTAATTAAAATTCCGGAGGGTAAAAATTCTTTATAATGCAAGTCAGCTATTTCTTCCAAAATTATTTTTAAGTACGCATTGTAATTAATGATTTTGGTGCCTCCATAAAATTTTAATGAAAGCAAATCTTTATCACCGGTAACAAGAAATTCAATCTTCTCTTGCAAGCAAAGATTAAGGAGATAGTCATCTTTAACATCAATTGATTTTGCACCTTGCGTAGTAATCGAAACTTCAGTAGTGAACGCTCCGAGAAGACGAAGTAATTGAAGATAACGATTTGAAGAAAGGTATTTGCGAACTTGTAGCTTTCGTATTGAGTTCTTGATTTCATTCAGTAACTCGGGGGACGATATAATTTTACGATCAGATTTTTTTAGTACTTCTATAAGGGAGTTTAATCTTTTACCGAGCGCATAGCTTATCCAGATATTTGTATCGAAAACAATTTCTCTCACTTGATAGCGATTTATTTCTTGCGCCCCGCGTATCGCTCCTCAAATACAATAGTATCAAGTTCTTCCTCTGTGATCTGTACATTTTCGGGTGCGGTAATTATGAAATCATCAAGCAAAGATTCTTTGGTGAGAATTTTTATGAAATCAATTTTACCAAGAATGTTAAGTAATTCCTTTTTGCGCTGTGGCTCCACTTCGATTAATATTTCTTCAGTTTTCATAATTCAAATTTACTTTTAGATTGCTGCAAAACGAATGCATGCTTTAATATCTTTTGGCTCAAGTGAAGGATATTGCTTCAGAATATCTTCTTAGGAATCACCTGCACTTAAAAATTCCAAAATGGTTTGCACCGAAATTCTCTTACCGCGAATTGCAGGTTTACCATTCAACTTATCGTCGTCAATTGTGATTCTTGAAAGCGTATTTTTCATATTGTATTATTTAAAACAAAGATAAGATTCTCCAGGTATCAATAATTTTATTTCAAAAAATAAATCCCATTCCCAAATAAACCAAAGCAGAAATTAAAAATGCCAATAATGCAAAAGGTAATTGCGATAATGCATGATCTAAATTATTTGTCTCACAACTTTGTGAGGTAAGAATAGTTGCATCGGAATAAAAACAAGCATTGGCGCCAAACACACCTGCACTCACCACGGCTCCAATGTTCATCATTACATTTGAATCGAGTGATTGCGCCAGTGGAATTACAATGGGAATTACCACTGCATAAACTCCCCAAGAAGATCCTGTTGTGAATGAGATGAGTGAAATAGAAACAAAAATTACCATTGGCAATAACTCTCTGCTCACAATTGGTTTTACCCCGTTGATTACATATTGCGTAAGTCCCATTTGATCGCCCACTTCTTTAAGCACATAAGAAATTACCACAAGTGCCAATGCAAATACCATGGAATTGAAACCAAGAAAAATTGTTTCGGAGAGTTGAGTGAATGTTGCAATTCTAATGATGAGATAATAGATGAATGTAAAAGCAACACCCACCATAATTCCTTTCAATGCATCAATCTCAAAAAAGAAGGTTGCAGCCAGTGTGCTGATCAATGGGAGAATAAAGTAAATCGCTTTCTGTTTTTTTTCGCCTTCAAAGATTTCAAGTTTAACTGAAGATAATTTTCTCCCTTCAGGAATTGTAGCACCTGTCTCTTCGGCACGCAAAACGGCAGATTTCATTTTACCAAAAATTGGAATTACTCCCATGATCACCAATGGAATTAATAAAACTGAAACCCAGCCATAGGCAACAAATGGAATTACATTCAAATATATTTTTACTTCTTCACCCTGTAAAGCCATATTACTTTTTACCATGATGCCCCCTATGAAAATAGTCCAGGTTGAAATTGGAAAGATCACACTCCATGGAGGTGCAGTAGTGTTTACGATGTAAGCAAGGTATTCACGCGGTACTTTAAAGTGATCAGTGATTTTTTTCATGGTGATACCTACGGTTAGCGCACTGAGGTAATCATCTAAAAAAATAAAAAGCCCAAGTCCCCATGTGCCCAGCAATGCAGCTCTTTTGGTTTTTATTTTGGTTAGCATCACTTCACCAAACTTTAAAGCCCCACCGCTTCTAACAACCAAACCAATAAGAGAACCATACAACCCGCAAACAAGAATTACCCAAACAGTGCTTTCATCTTCCATCACTTTGTATAGGGTATCAACAAAGCCGGTGAAAAAATTTGTTTGGGTATGAATGCCAATGATGATGAATCCAACTATGCAACCAACCAGCAATGCTTCAAATGAACTGCGCCATATAATTGCAAGAACAATTACAACAAGCGGAGGAATAATTGCGAGTGCGCCGTAGTCCATTGCGTGAATATAGGATTGCTAAGCAACACTGCTAAAATATTTTACTTCACATTCTGCGGAAATTTTTTCAGTACCCGAAAAACTATTTCTTCTTGATAATTACAACCCTCCAATAGTATATAGTTTCTTCTCCATTTATTCACAAAGCGCTTTACTTCGGCATTCGTGACCAATACCATTTTGTTTGGAATAACTATACGAAGCCTATACAGCAGCAGCAGCAAGCCGTTGATTCCGATCATTCCGAATTTAATTTTCATAGCGGAAAATTAAAATTTAGTACAGATCGTAAACATAACCGAGGATGGTAATACTAAGAACCATATAAAGAATTGTGAGCGGGAAACCAACTTTAACATAGTCTCTGAATTTATAACCACCAGGGCCATAAACCATCAAGTTGGTTTGATATCCTATAGGAGTAATAAAATCACCACTGCCGGCAAATGCAATACCGAGCATGAACGGAATGGGATTAAGGCCCATAGTTTCGCAAGTTGAAAGCGCAATGGGGATGGTGATGGCAACAGAAGCAGCATTGGTCATAAATGCTGTAAGAACATTTGTGATCAGGTAAATTCCAGCGAGAACTCCAATAACACCGAAAGGGAGTAGTACAGCAATGAGTCCGTCGGCATAAAACTTTGCAGCACCACTCGCCGAAAGTGCTTTGCCTATCGCCAATGCAAAAGCAAGCATAATGATTAGATTAAGATCTAACCCTTCCTTAACATCTCTCACTCTAATTACTTTTAAAAGAAGCATTGCACCTGCTGCAATAATGAGTGCTGAAAATAAATTCACCAAACCAAATGCAGCAAGAGCTATTGCAATTACTGTTGATCCCAATAACATATATGACTGTTTGCGACCAATTTTCCTACTTGTTTTTGTTTTGCCGATTATCAAAAGGTCACGGCTTCCTGCCACGTGGAAATTAAAATCGGGGCCGGGAAGAATAAGCATGAGGTCACCTGATTTCATTTTTATGTCTCCGATTTTTCCTGCTAATTTTTCTCCATTGCGGTGAATTCCAACAATAGAAGCATCGTACTTCGGCCTAAAGTCTGTTTGATTTACATTCTTTCCAACCAAATAGGAATCTGGGTTTATAACAACCTCATGAAAGTTAATATTATCTGCAGATAAGATAATGCCTTCACCATTGCTGAGAACAATGCCTCTATCAGATCTTATTAGTTCAGTGATACGTTCTGTGTTGCCGGCGAAAATCAACAAGTCGCCTGCAACCAACTCTTCGGTAGTTGGCACCGGAGAAATTTTTTGATCGTGCCGTATCAATTCTACAAGATATAATCCATCGGGGTGCCCAAGATTTGCCGCTTCAATACTTTTACCAATTAAAACAGAATCTGATGTGATCACACATTCTGTTAGATATTCTCTTGCATTATTGCTAAATGATGAAGCAGGATCTTTTCGTATTGGAAGTAACCGATGACCAATAAATTGAAAATATAAAATGCCCAAGAGAGCAATTGGAATTCCAACTGCACTGAATTCAAACATATTTAACGGGCGCAAACCACTCTCCACCATTAGCCCGCTTACTATAAGGTTTGTAGAGGTACCAATGAGTGTTGCCATGCCCCCCATAATGGTTGCATACGATAAGGGTATCAAAAGCTTTGATGCTGCAACTTTATTTTTCTTTCCCCACTCTTGAACATAAGGAATAAGTAATGCGACAATGGGTGTATTATTAACCCAAGCCGAACTAAAACTTACAAATGTTGTAAGCCTCCATAAGAAACCCTTGTAGGAGAGATCGCCTTTAAATAATGTTTCAAATAACCTGGTTACTAGATCTGTTTTCCGTAAACAGTCAGCCAGGATTACAAGAACTATTATCACTGCTATCTGCTCATTTGAAAAACCCTCAAGTACTTCCTTAGGACCAATAATTCCCGAGATTAATAATGCTACAATTGCAAAAAGAAAAGAAAGTGTTGGTCGAATAAACTCCATGTAGAGAGCAATTACAAGAAATAGTATCACTGCTGATACGATAATAATTTGTAAATCCTGTGGCATAAATATTAATTTAGAATTGAGTATGGTTTATAACAAATAAAAATGATCGGTTACAATTAAGCTTTTGTGAATAGTTTTAATTTCATAATTAATACTTAATCTATATATTTGGTAGATTTTTTACAAAAATAGAAATGCTTTTCAAAAATCCAAACATTTTAGGAAGAAACTTAAAAAAAATTAAATAATAAATTGATTGGGCGGGAATTATTCTTAAGAAAATGAAAGGTGGTCACAAACTTCCAATTGTTATCAGCTTCTTCTCCAGGTATTCATACAAACCTTCACTGCCGCTTTCGTGACCGATACCACTTTGTTTCCAACCACCAAATGGAGCCTCGGTTCCCTGCGGCATCCAGTCGTTGATACCGATCATTCCAAACTCTAATTTTTCAGATAGGAAAATTGAAGTTTTTAAATCATTGGTCCATACATAAGCAGCAAGACCATAAGGTGTGTTGTTTGCCTTTTGAATCACTTCTTCAATGCTATCGAATGGAATTACAGGAAGCACTGGCCCAAAAATTTCCTGATCATAAAATTTTGCAGTAGCTGTCTTATCAGCAATCACTGTGGGCTCAATATAAAATCCTTTATCTTTTGTTGATCCGCCAATCATTACTTCGGCACCTTCTTCCTTTGCTTGTGAAATTATTTTTAGTACAGCTTCCTGCTGCCGCTTATTAATCAAGGGACCCATGCGGGTAGTTTCATCAAGACCATTTCCAGTTTTATGTGCTGAAACATTTTTTACTACTGCAGAAAGAAACTGATCGTAAATTTTCCGGTGCACAAAAAATCTTTGCGGAATGTTACACAC
>JAJAYG010000114.1 GCA_026786335.1 Chitinophagales bacterium
CTTCTGATCCGTAGTCAGATACTCTATTCAGTTGAGCTACGGGGCCTTAATTATGAAAGCGGCGCAAAAATAATTTGATTTTCCTATTCACACGTATTTATTATGCGTAATGAAACTATTTATTTCTAAACTAAAAAATCATTTGGCATTCTAATCACTTAAATTTTAATTTAGCCTCTTAAGTTGAACGTATGAAACCAGCTTCGGGAAGATTATTGATTGCTGAACCATTTATGGGTGATCCTTATTTTAAGGGTGCAGTGGTGATGTTATGTGAACACAAACCTGAAGGAACTTTTGGATTGATATTGAATAAGCCGAGCGAGATGAAGGTGAATGATGTGGTAGAAAATTTCCCATCAGTTGATAATTTCATTTACTATGGTGGCCCCGTGCAACCTAACACACTTCACTACTTACACCGCCGTAGTGATTTAATACCTGAGAGCAGCGATCTTGGAAATGGAATTTTTTGGGGCGGAGATTTTGAAAAATTAATTTTTATGCTTGATACCAAACAGATCAGTGAAGATGAAATCAAATTTTTCTATGGCTATTCGGGCTGGGAAGAAGGCCAATTGGAAAATGAAATTTCAACCACATCATGGTTTATTGGCAACAGTTCGCAGCAATATTTATTTCAAGAGGATCCTAAAACACTTTGGCGAACAGTATTGAAAGATATGGGCGACCGATTTAGAGTAATTGCAAACTTTCCCGAGAATCCAAATCTCAATTAAGATTTAAGTTCCAGAATTTTATCGCCCATTATCATAAACACCTTGTCACTACCAGCGGGTTTAATTGTTGCACTGCCAGTGAAGTTCCCGAAAGAAGGAAGCACACAAAACTTTTTTCCAATCCAAAAGCAAGGAAGCTTTGCAGATTGCCTTCCCTTCCCCACCAATCGAATTGCAGGGTGAAGGTGTCCGCTGATTGAAAATAATTGATTCTTGTTTTCATCTTCTCTATCGTGAATAAAAAAGAAAGGTGGTTCTTCGAGTGAAGAAAAACATTTTTCAATCCCATGCTGTTTCATTTTTTCAGCATCATACAAATCATGGTTGCCCTTAATTAAAATTATTTCTAAAGATGAATGTTCGGCTCGCCATTTTTCAAACTGCTTCCATTCATTGTTATGCGTGCTGTGAAATAAATCACCGAGAAGACAGATAGTTTTTATTTTGTGTTTTTCAAGAATACGCGTAAGGCGATCTAAATCTTCTTCATGTATTTTGGAAGGAAGCGGTATTCCTGCTTTGCGGAAATGCCCGCTTTTTCCCAGATGCAAATCAGAGAGCAACAAAGTTTTTTTCCTTTCCCAAAAAATTGCTTTCTCGGGAAGTAGCAACAATTTCTCTCCTGCTAGCAATATCTCCATTTTCTAATTTCCATTTTCCCTGCTTGTTCAGCAGGCAAGCATTTTCTAATTCCCTTCAAATTTCATCTGCATCTTCTTTACCCTCACTTCTAATTTTTCGCTTGATAATTTCTCTCTCATTCGATCAACAAGAATGGGGAACGCAAATGGTGTTGGATGCTCAGGATATTTAATTATTATATTTTGTGAATTAATTCGCATCAATGCTTTTCGCAACCGGTATTCTTCCAATTGAAATTCCATTACTTCACTATAGCATTGCCTTAGCAGCAAATTTTTTGGATCGTATTCCGAAAAAACTTTAAACAATAATTCTGTTGATGATTGCAGATGCCGCTCTTTCTGCATCTTACCGGGATAGCCGGCGAAAACCAAACCTGCAACACGTGCAATCTCTCTGAATTTTTTCATCGCCATCTCAGTTGCATTCACGCTCGAATAAATATCATCAATTAATTGATCGGTAGTAAATAAATCCTTTTCAATTGCTTGTTCTAAAAATATTTCGCTGTCGCTCAGCAATTCAAATCCATAATCATTCATTGCAATTGAAAATGATATGGGGTGAATCATGGCAAGGCGATGAGCAATTAATGCTGCCATTCCTTCATGTACCAATCTTCCTTCAAAAGGATAAAAGAAACAATGAAACCCTTCTGCAGTTTCAATTTTCTCTATTAAAAATTCATTGGTGGAAGGAAGTGTTGATCGATCGTTTTGCAAATCGAAAAGAGGTTTCAGCACTTTTAATTCCTCTTCAAAGTACTTACCACTTTTCACTTCATCAATCTTCTTTCTGATCATTGCAGAAAGTTGAGATGAAAGCGGCATTCTTCCACCCTGCCACGATGGAATGGCGCCTTTAGTTGCTTTTATTTTTCTCACATAGGCAACATTACCTTTCACCATCACAAGCGACAAACATTTTCCACCAAACCAAAAAACATCGCCTGCATTTAATCGTGAGATAAACCATTCTTCGATGGTGCCCACTCTGCCACCACTCATGTAGCGCACATTCATGCTTATATCGCTCACGATGGTTCCAATGTTTAGGCGGTGGCGCAATGCAATTCTTTTATCATGGACTTTAAATAACCCATCAGCTTCCTCCACCCTGGAATATTCCTGATACTGATCGAGTGAACTGCCACCTGTTGTAATGAATTGCAAGCACCATTCAAATTCTTCTTCACTCAACTGAGAAAAAGCGAAAGTTGATTTTAACTCCTCATAAATTTTCTTGTGATAAAATCCATCACCCACTGCAAGCGTAACTAAATATTGCACCAGCACATC
>JAJAYG010000115.1 GCA_026786335.1 Chitinophagales bacterium
CCGATGCATTGGGGCAGATTATGAAGTTGAAGGAAGAAGAAGATGCTGTGGTTTGAAAAAAAAGTTTTTAAATCATTTAAAACTTCAGCAATTTTTTTTGGGGAATGAATGGAGAACATTTGAACAATAGAACATTTGAACATTTAAACATTTAAAACTGGGTACTCGCATAGCCGTCAAGCTAAAAAAGAAAAAAACTTGTCTTATTAAGTCCCGAAGGGACGACATTTTGGTAGCAAAAGATTATGATGCAAAAATCTTATTAGCCCCAGAGGGGCAACATTAACTTAGCAAGAATCAAAGAAAAAAATGTCGCCCGTGCGGGGCTAAAATGAATGATGACTGAAATTCGTTCTACCATAATGTCGCCCCTTCGGGACTTCAAAAAAAAACGTGGTTAGCTTGACACTTATGCGGGTACTCGTGAAACAAATGAATTCTGAAATAAAAAAATAAGTTTCACTTTTATTTTGATTAATACGTATGATTCATTTTAAAACCATCATCAAAAAATTTGGAGCGCAGGGTGAAAAAACCGGTTGGACTTATGTGATCATCCCTGCCGAAATTGCATCGCAGTTAAAACCGGGTTTCAAAAAATCTTTTAGGGTAAAAGGAAAACTAGATAATCATGCAATAAAAGGAATTGCATTACTGCCAATGGGTGAAGGTGATTTTATTATTCCCATTAATGCAATGATGCGAAAAGCAATAGGAAAAAGACAAGGTGAAAAATTAGAATTAAAATTAGAAGAAGACACGGCTGTATTTAAACACGATAAAGATTTTATACTATGCATTGATGAAGAACCCGATTCAAAAAACTTTTTTTCTTCATTACCACAATCACATCAAAATTATTTTTCGAAATGGATTGCAAGTGCAAAAACTGCCGAAACAAAAAGCAAAAGAATTGCAATGGCAATAAATGCTTTTGCAAAAAAGCAGGGATACCCCGAGATGATGCGCGAAGCCAAGGCATTTAAAAATATATGAATTACCTTTGATCAATCTCCACACAAGAGATATTGTTCACCATTTAAAATCTCTTGCTATGAAAAAAATAACTTTTACACTCGCAACTGTTGTTATTCTTTACAACTTAGGTACAGCGCAAATTAATTCTGACAGCACCAACACATTTAATTCTTCCGATAGCTCGGTTAGTATAAATACAAACCAACTTGTTGTTAATGATTCATCCAAAAGAAAACCTGATGTAAAAACAAAAAAATTTAACTGTAACAATAACACCAATTGCCTTTATAATTACAAACCAAAAGTTGACATCCCTGTTACCATTTTGGGAATTGCCGGCTCAATTACCGGCAACCTTTTAATCGGATCAAAATCAAACAGCGACACAGCTACTATACTTGCACTTAATCCACAGGATGTAATTGGAATTAACCGCGGCACTGTAAATAACTATGATCCTAATGCAGGTCCAATAAGTGATTACTTTTTGTATGGAGGATTCTTTTATGGTTTTCTTGCACTCGCCGATCACGACATGCGACAAGACGGTGCGAAAATTTGTTTGCTATTTCTTGAAACCATGGCTATTACCGGAACATCTTATGAAATGACTGCCGGCTTGGTAAATAAATACAGACCTTATGCGTACAATAATGACAGTGTACTGCAGGATGGTGCTTATGTTCCTGTGGTTGATATTGGACGCCGTACAAGTTATAATGCAAAAAATTCTTTTTACGGCGGTCATCCATCGGTGCCTGCTGCTTCAACATTTTTTCTTGCTTCTGTTTACGCACAATATCATCCGCACTCACCTTTTAGATTTGTGTTATATGGAGTTGCTGTTGCGGCAACTTCTACCACAGCTTATTTAAGATTAAAAGGTGGTTATCATTTTCCAACCGATGTTGCTATTGGTGTTGCATTAGGTACCACTTATGGTTTACTGATTCCGCGCCTTCATCAATGCACCAAAGTACCGGGGTTAACTATGATGCCCTTACTGGGGCGAAATAAAGGGATGAGCTTTGCTTATACTTTTTAGTTTGGTAAAGAAATTTATTCGGTACACCATTCATTCTTCCCTGTTCTGCTAATAAAAATATTTTGCTGCAAAGTTCTTTTCTAACTTTCGCACGAAAAATATTTTACATGTCAACAGCTGCCGCAAAAAAAACACTGCATGTTTCCCGAATGGCGGAAACATTGATTGGAAGCGAGATCATTAAACTCGCATGGGAAGTAAATGATTTAATAAAGAAAGGTGCAAAGATTTACAACTTCACCATCGGCGATTTTGATCCCAAAGTTTTCCCCATTCCCATTGAACTGGAAAATGAAATTATAAAAGCATACCAGGCAAAGCACACCAACTATCCACCGGCAAATGGAATTCCTGAACTAAGAAAAGCGATTAGCGATTTTCTTTTTGAGTTTGGCGGAATAAAATATTCACCCGAAGAAATTTTAGTTACCAGCGGCGGAAGACCTGCGATCTACGCTGTGTTTATGACGTTAATTAATGCGGGGGACAAAGTAATTTTCCCTGTGCCTTCATGGAACAACAATCACTACTGTCACCTGAGTGGTGCTGTGCCGGTGATGATTGAAACCAAAGCAGAAAATAATTTTATGCCTACTGCTGAAGAAATAAAACCATTTATAAAAGATGCAACGCTGCTTGCACTTTGTTCACCATTGAATCCTACCGGCACCACTTTTACCAAAGAAGACCTTACTGAAATTTGTGATTTGGTAATTGAAGAAAACAACAGAAGAAGTGCAGATGAGAAACCATTGTATATGATGTATGATCAAATGTATTGGGTGCTTACTTACGGCAATACAAAACATTATGATCCTGTTTCATTGCGACCCGAAATGCGTGACTACACCATCTACATTGATGGCATTTCTAAATCCTGCGCAGCCACCGGTTTAAGAGTTGGCTGGGCAATGGGCCCACAATCGGTGATTGATAAAATGAAATCCATTGCATCGCACATTGGAGCATGGGCGCCAAAGCCGGAGCAGGAAGCGAGTGCAAAATTTTTGCAGATGAAGAGTGAAGTAAATTCTTATCTCAATCAATTCAAAGAACAATTGATGTTTCGCCTCGAGGGAATTTATGAGGGCTTAATGAAATTAAAGAGCGAAGGATTTGGTGTTGATGCCATTGCGCCGCAAGCTGCATTGTACCTTACCGTTCAATTTAATTTGAAAGGAAAGAAAACGGATGATGGAAAATTACTTTACTCCACTGCCGAAGTAACTTCTTACTTGTTGCACGAATGCGGAATGGCAATCGTACCGTTTTATGCTTTTGGTTCATCACACGATTCTACCTGGTATCGCCTGAGTGTGGGAACTTGTAAGTTAAATGAAATAGAAGAATCAATTGCGAAGTTGAGAACGGGTTTACAGAAGTTGATGTAATCATTCTTATAATTTCTTCCGTGGATTATTTGTGAATTTATTCTTCCTTTCATTTAACAAAAATTATATCTCTCAAATAAAAATTTTTTTTTGGCAAAAATTCTATTTACCTTTTCAGTGTCAAGTTCATCAGGTTTCGGCAATTTGAATTCTAAAAACACCAATCATGTAAATTATAATGAAAATAATTCTACAAAAATTGATAGTGCTCTTTTGCAGTGTTAGCTGTTGCAATTTTTATGTTGCCGCTCAAAGCTACTCAATGACTGCAGGCACCATCTTAACCTGCAGCGGAATATTTTACGACTCCGGGGGTTCGGCAGGTGATTATGGCGCCAGCCAGAATATTACTGAAACATTTACCAGCAGCAGCGGCGCATGTTTGATTTTTACCTTCACCACTTTCCTTACGCAAAATGGAAATGATTACCTGATCATTTATGATGGACCCGATAATACATCACCAGTATTTGGAACTTACACTGGCAGCACATCACCGGGAACCATTGTATCAAGCGGTTCATCACTCACTTTCAATTTTACTTCAAGTGTAAGTGGCAATAAATCAGGTTGGGCTGCAAATATTTCATGTGGTTCCTGCGGCACTGCTTACTTGTTGAATAATAATTCAACCATCAATGCCTGTTCGGGTTTATACTATGACAGCGGTGGTGCCACAGGATTGTATGCTAACAATGAAAACTTTACTCAAACAGTTTGCAGTGACAGTGGCGATTGTGTTCAATTCTTTTTCTATGCAATGGATCTTGCATCAGATGATACATTAAAAATTTACGATGGTGCTTCCATTGCGTCACCATTGATCGGCAAATACACGAACAAAGTAAAACCACCAACACTATTATCATCATCAGGCTGCCTCACTTTTAATTTTGTTTCTAATAACATCAATGTCGATACTGGATTTAATGCCATCATCAAATGTTACAAGTGTCCTGCAGTGCCCGATGCTACTC
>JAJAYG010000116.1 GCA_026786335.1 Chitinophagales bacterium
GATTTGATCTATATGCTTATGCCCGATCGTTTTAGTAATGGAGATGAATCGAATGATGTTGTTGCCGGAATGTTGGAATCAAAAGTTGATCGCAGCAACCCCGGCGGAAGACATGGAGGGGATTTGCAGGGAGTAATTAATCATCTTGATTACATCAAAGATTTAGGTGCAACAACATTGTGGCTCAATCCTGCATGGGAAAATAATCAACCCGAATATTCTTATCACGGTTATGCCTGTACCGATGTATATAAAATTGATGCGCGATACGGCAGCAATGAAAAATATAAAGAGCTTGTTGATGAAGCGCATAAGCGTGAACTGAAAGTGATCATGGATTACATCTACAATCACATGGGAAATCAAAATTGGTTTATAAAAGATCTGCCTTCACCTTCGTGGGTACATCAGTTCAGTGAATTTACAAGATGTAATTATCGCCCGGTTTCATTAGCCGATCCTTATGCTTCTGAATATGATCGCATGATTAACAGCGATGGATGGTTCGATCATCACATGCCCGATCTTGACCAAACAGATAAACTGCTTGCCGATTACTTAATTCAAAATACAATCTGGTGGGTAGAATTTTCAGGTATTGATGGTTACCGCATTGACACCTATCCTTACCCCGACAATGATTTTATGAATGATTGTTTAAGAAAGTTGCATGTTGAATTCCCCAACATAACTGTGGTGGGTGAAACGTGGGAACAAAATATTGCTGATGTTGCATACTGGCAAAAAAATTCGCCGGTAAGAAATGATGGCAAACAAAATGAATTAGAGTGCATTACCGACTTCAATTTATTTTTTGCAATCAAAGACGGATTAAAAGAACCATTTGGCTGGAAAGAAGGAACGCGAAGAATTTATTACACACTTGCACAGGATTTTTTGTATGGTGATGCAACAAAGAACTTGACCTTTCTCGATAATCACGATGTAAACAGAATCTATTCTGAGTTGGGTGAAGACTTTAACAAATGGAAACAGGCGATTGCAATTTTGTTAACCACCCGCGGCATTCCGTGCTTGTATTATGGAACTGAAATTCTGATGAGCGGCGTTACTAACCCAGATGGTTTGGTGCGCAAAGATTTTCCCGGCGGATGGAAAAATGATTCGCTCAATAAATTCACAGCAGCAGGAAGAACAACAAAAGAACAGGAAGCATTTACTTATGTGCAGAAGCTGGCGCAATTCAGAAAAAATAATTCTGTAATGCAATCCGGAAAGCTCATGCAGTTTGTACCCGATGATGATGTGTATGTGTACTTCCGCTACGATGAAAAAAATTGCGTGATGATTGCCATCAATACTTCTGATGCAGTTAAGAAAATTGATTCAAAAAGATTTGCTGAAAGATTGAACGGTTACATAAAAGGATTTGATGTTTACACCGGCGGCATGTATTCCGATCTCAAAAAATTAACAGTTGATGCACATGGGGTGATGATTTGGAATTTGAAGAAGGAATGATTCTACTTCAGCTTTCAGAATGTTACTGTGAAAGCAGAAACACAAAATGGACAAATTGAAAGTGTGACTTTCAATTTGTCCATTTTAATTTTTACTTTTGTGAGCATGATTCAGCGTACACTTTCAAAAACGATCGTTAGTTTAAGTAAAACATTTCCTGTGGTGAGTGTAATGGGTCCGCGCCAGTCAGGTAAAACCACATTGGTAAAATCACTTTTCCCAAAGGCAGATTACATTTCATTTGAAGATCCAGACAGCCGTGCGCTTGCCGAAAAAGACCCTCGAGGCTTTTTAAAGCAGCATGATAAAATGCTGATCATTGATGAAGTGCAAAGAGTGCCGCACATCTTTTCTTACATTCAAACACATGCCGATGAAAAAAGAAAAGCAGGTCAATACATTTTTACCGGCTCTCAGAATTACCTGCTCATGCAAAATGTTACGCAGTCATTGGCAGGTCGTGTAGCCATCGTAAAACTTTTTCCGCTCTCGATGAAGGAGTTAACAGATGCGGGCTACGCGATTGGAAAACTTGAAGATGTTTTGTTCAAGGGATTTTATCCTGATGTTTTTAACACCAAATCGAATCCTGCACATTTGTATTCAAGTTACATTGAAACTTATCTGCAAAGAGATGTTCGCCAGATAAAGAATCTCTCAAACCTTTCAGCATTTCAACGCTTCCTGAAATTAGTAGCAGCAAGAGCAGGGCAAATTTTAAATCTCTCTTCATTGGGGAATGATTGTGGCATCACACACATTACCGCCCGTGAATGGATGAGCGTACTCGAATCAAGTTTTATTGTACATCTTCTTCCACCCTACTTTGAAAATTTTAACAAGCGTATTGTAAAAAGTCCGAAAATATTTTTTTACGATACCGGTTTGTTATGCAATTTGCTTGGCATCACAGAAGCCAAAGGGTTGCGCAATCATACACACATAGGAGCGCTCGTAGAAAATCTTGTTTTCTCTGAATTGGCAAAAGCGGCTTTCAATAAAGGGCTTAATCCCGATTTGTATTTCTGGCGTGATAAATCGGGGAATGAAATTGATTTTCTGCTGCGCAAATCCCTGTACAAGATATTGATTGAAGTTAAAGCAGGGCATACGGTGAACAGTGATTTCTTTAAAGGACTTTCTTACTACAATAAAATTAGTAAAGACAAAAAGAATCGCTACTACCTTATTTATGGGGGAGAAAAAGCACAGCTTCATCAGGGAGTTAAAATACTAAACTGGAAAAATACAGACGAAATAACCGGAAAATAAATGGACAAATTGAAAGTCAAACTTTCAATTTGTCCATTTTGTATTTTGAAATCAATTGTGGAAATTATTTCTTCTCATCCACATCCTTCACAATAAGCGTAATAAACTTTTCCAAAGTTTTAAACTTTGGAAAAGTTCCTGTTGAAAAGAAGCTAGGAAATTATTTCTTTTCATCCACATCCTTCACAATCATCGTCATCAATCCGGCAAAAATCATAGAGCAACCACCAAATACTAAAGTGTATATGGCTTCGCCGTGAAAAATTTTAGCAGTGATATATCCCAAAACACTTGCTGCAAGAATTTGCGGAATCACAATAAAGTAATTGAACATGCCCATAAACATTCCCATCTTCTTTGGTGGCAATGCACCTGCAAGAATTGCATAAGGCATGGAGAGAATGCTTGACCACGCAAGCCCAATACACACCATTGAAAATATCAGCATGTTAGGATCGCTGATGAAGGAGATCGAGATCAAACCAATTCCACCCACAATCAAACTGATCATGTGCGCAATTTTGCGGTTGGTTTTTTTTGCAAGCCACGGAATAAAAAATGCAAACACTGCAGCGAACCCATTGTACACTGCAAAACAAACTCCCACCCAATTAGCGCCTTCGTTGTAGAGTTCCGATGAAGTATCAGTTGTGCCATAAATGTGCTTTGTAACCGCGCTCGTAGTATAAATCCACATACTGAACAAAGCGAACCATGTGAAGAATTGTACCACTGCTAATTGCGCCATCGTCTTGGGCATGGTGAACAACTGCGTAAAAATTTCGAGGATGCCCAGTTTGGGCTCTTTGGTTTCTGAAATCTCGGGATGAAACTTTTTAAAATCATCGGGCGGATATTCCTGTGTTTTAAAAACCGTCCAGCTCACAGCAGTTATAAAAACAAGTGCGCCCAGAAAAAACGAATACGTAACTGACGGTGGAATTTGTCCGGGTCCGGGTGGTTCATTTGAAACACCAAACACATTGGTGAGAATGTAAGGAAGTGCTGAAGCGACCACAGCACCGA
>JAJAYG010000117.1 GCA_026786335.1 Chitinophagales bacterium
ATCCTGTATACACCAATGGAAAACACTCCACTATTCGAAAGACTCCCGGATTTATTAAGCGATGGAAGTTTCAGGATATGTCGGGAAGAATTTACAAGGGGATGGCGCATAACCTTGATTCCATCTTTTCAAAATATCCGGGAATGATCTATGCTTCGGGCCACGATCACCTGCTTGAATATTTTAGAATGAATGGTAACGACTTTCTTGTGAGCGGATCGGGAAGCAAGACCACCGTGTTTTCGAAGAAGAGTCCTTTTAATCCTGCCCAACCTTATAATGATGTAACAATGTACCTTGAACAGGGATTTTTTCGGGTAGATTATTATGCCGATGGTAATGTAAAGATCAGGTTATTTCTTGCCAATGGACAATCGGGTCCTTTGCTTCATGGGAATGAAAGTAAGTGAAGATCGTTTTCATTCAATATTATCTTAATATTCACTTTTAAGCAATCACACGAAATCAATGAAAGCATCTTCACTTTTTGTTTATTTTTTAATTCTATTCCTGCTCCATGGCTGCGAAAAAAAAATAGCGACCAATAATTTATTTGACACTGAAGTCAGAAACATTGACGGAGAAAATTTTTCATTCAATAAACTGAGCAACAATAAAGCATCGGTAATTATATTTCTGCAGCCCGAATGTCCGTTCTGTAATTCTTATGGCAAAACTTTGAGATTGTTAGACAGCACTTTCAATTTACAAGAAATAAAAATTTATGGAATTGTTGCAGGAAAAAATTTCCCCGACAGTGAGATTGTTGCTTATCAAAAAAAATATCAACTCACTTTCCCATTCCTGCTCGATCCCGATTTTCTTCTTGCCAAAAAATTAAAAGCTACCATTACACCGCAAGCATTTTTGATTGATAACAAAGGCAACACCATGTACCATGGCATGATTGACAACTGGGGATACGAGATCGGGAAAACCCGGGCACATGCAACAGAATTTTATTTAACCGATGCAGTAAATAATTTATTGAAAGGAAATAAAATTGTCTCCGATTCAACAAAAGCCATCGGATGTTACATTCAATAAGCGGTTGTAATTATTTTCGAACCCAATAAATTTTTAAATGGCGGCGCTACTACGTGTAGGATTATTGGGAACAATACTATTTCTTTTTGCTTTTGCAATTTATGTTCTTTATGAAGCCGGCGAAAAAGCAAAAGCACCACTGCATACATCAATCACTTATGCCGGTGAAATTGCGCCGCTCGTTTACAAACACTGCTCAACCTGCCACCGGGGTGGGCAACCAACTCCTTTTTCATTACTCACTTTCAATGATGTTGCAAAGAGATCGCTCACGATTCGTGAAATAATAAACAAGCGCATTATGCCACCGTGGCCGGCAGATCACACTTACACTAATTTTTGTGAAGAAAATTATTTGACTGATGAAGAAATAGAAATGGTTAATGATTGGGTTGATGCTGGTGCTCCGGCAGGAGATCTTTCTAAAGTTCCTCCCGCACCCGATTTTCCTGAGGGTTCAATGCTTGGCAAGCCTGATCTCACTCTCAAACTAAAACCATTTTTAGTGAAGGGCGATAATACCGATCGGTTTATGGTGATGAAGTTGCCTTATGAATTTGACCGCGATACTTTTATACGTGCCATTGAATTTGTTCCCGGTGTAAAGTACATTCACCATGTAAATGGCAGAATGATTTTTTATGATGATGATAAAAAGAAAAATGTTTTCGGCGGCCAGTATGTTCTCGATACTAAAGATGAAACCAAGCAATCTGTTTTTACAAAAATGGAATTGTACAATGATGATGGTAGTGAGCCCGATCAAAATCATTACCTCCATTCAGTCACTAATTATTTGCCCGGTGTTTTTGGAACAATCTATCCCGAAGGAATTGGTGGCTTTAATGTGAAAAGAAAAGGGTTGATCTACCTCAACGATATTCATTACGGTCCATCGCCCGAAGACATTTGGGATTCTTCTTATGTAAATATTTTCTTCGGCAAACTTCCATCACAGAGGCCCACCATGGAAATTCAATTGGGCACCAATGGACTCGGTGATATTATTCCTCCATTGGTAATACCGCCTGATACAGTAATGACTTTTATTGTAAGAGGAAAAATATTGAACGACATTTCATTGCTCACTATTAATCCGCACATGCACTTGCTTGGCAAATCTTTTAATGCTTATGCGCTGCCACCGACTGGTGATACAATACCTCTAATAAAAATTAACCAGTGGGATTTTCGCTGGCAATATTTTTATACGTTTAAAAAGATGCTGCACATTCCTGCGGGTTCAACAATAGAAGTTGTTGCTGTGATGGACAACACTACAGGCAATCCAAACAATCCCAATCACCCGCCCAAAGAAGTGGAAGGCAGAAACGGCAGCATGAGATCAACTGATGAGATGCTGCAATTCATTATGACTTTTTTGCCCTATCAAAAGGGTGATGAAAATATTGGGCTTGAAACAAATATTAGATAAATTGAATTCTCGCTACTAAAGCTCCTATGGCAAATCTGTAACGGAGAAATCTTGTATAAATAAAAAAAATAAAGCTCCTAACCAATTATAACATTTAGATTTACAAGCAGGAAATACCAGTCAGCGTTTTAAAAGTATCGAATAACTTTTAGTCCGAAGGACTCCTTAGGGCGAAGATATTGTGAGCGTGTAATTATTTATCAATTGCAAAATTATTTTAGCAATGAAAACTGAATGGCTTACCATATTATTTAAGAAACTCATCAGCTTAATTGGGTTTTGTTTTATCATCAATTCCTTATTGGCTCAAAATCCAGATGCTAATCGTACTAACCATTGGTTCTTTGGAGAAAATGCAGGGCTTGATTTCTCTTCGGGTACTGCCATAGCTGATACTAATGGAAAGATGACTGTACTTGAAGGCAGTGCAACTATAAGTGATACTGATGGTAATCTGTTGTTTTATACTGACGGCAAAACAGTTTGGAATGCAGAGCATGATACAATGATGAATGGTAGTGGACTTGCGGTAGGTCTTTACGGTACTCCTCGACAAGGCGCTCTCATAGTTCCTAAACCAGGTAGCAACATTGTCTATTACATTTTTACTGTTGATGGATTTGAACATCAATGGCAAAACGGACTACAATATTCTGTTGTTGATATGACTTTAGATAATGGTCGCGGTGGAATTACTCAAAAAAATATTTTGCTATTTACACCAAGTACCGAACAACTTGCAGGGGTTAAAGATGCAAGCGGATGCGGCTATTGGATAGTTAGCCACGAGCGATATAGCAATAGGTTTCGCGCATATCGTATAACTACTGAAGGTGTTGACACCAATGCTGTTGTTTCTGCTATTGGAGCCGATTATGGGTATATGGCAAGTCTTCAAATGGCAGCAGGTGGATTGCAATTAAAATTTTCACCAGATGCTGCATTTGCAGCTTCCTTTAATTTTTGGGCTTTTTTAAATGGAACTCAGATACCAGATACACTTGAGCTATATCAATTCAACTCATCCTCAGGTTTATTTTCAAATAAATTAATTATTCCCACTGATACTAATATTCATGCTTATGTTTTTTCTCCTAATAGTAAAATGCTGTTTGTGGAATCTGGCTATTTAGCTGATCCAATATTTTGTTACACTCTTACAATATACGATCAAAATGCTATTACAAATAGTAAGTTTTTTGTATGGAGTCCGATTAACTATACTCAGACAAATGGTGATTTTCAAATCACACCAGATGAAAAAATCATTGGAGGCAATGAACTTCAATATTCTTTGAATGAAATTCAATCACCTAATCTATTTCCACAATATTTTCCTCAATCAATAAGTTTGGCTGGTAAGGAGGCTTTAAGTGGGTTGCCAAATTTTATTCAAAGTTATTTTTATGACAGCGCAACAATTTGTACAACTTCAATATCTGAAATTGAAAACGACTCAATTCACCTTTTTCCAAATCTTGCTCATGATTGGCTTGAGGTGTCGGGAAATGATTTTGAACAGGTTCAGTTGTTTGATATTACGGGTAAGTTGATTTTTGTTACCACAATCAAAAACATTTCCCAAAATTTTCGCATTGATATTTCTAATTTTCCAAGAGGTATTTATATTATTTCATGTTCATCAAAAAATAATTACTTCAATCAAAAAATAATTCTTCAATAAACTAAACTTAAAACCAAAATGAAAAAAATTATTCAACTAACAATTTACTTAGGAATTATTATGCTTTTTCTAAACAATACGGTAAGAGCACAACCGATAATTCAGAATGGAACTTCCACGAATTATTATGGTGAAACGAATTCAACACCAGTAAGCCAGAATGACTGGGTGAGAAGATTAGGAGTTGGCTCGTTTTCATTAAACTTTGATGAGCCACATGCGTTCTTTCATATTAATAGTAATTACCTTTTGCTTCCTGCAAATGGAAGTATCACAAATTTTGGTGAAGTCTTTCGTACTCAATCACCAACCACACTTATTCAAGCATGGCGTATGTTTACTGGTGGTGGCAGCGGCACACAAATTTTTAATATTAAAAATGATAACACCACTGGATCAAATAGTATTTCCTTAGAAACTTTTCAAAACGATGGAGCCATTATTTTCAATACCTCACCCAATACCGAGCGCATGAGAATCTATGAATCAACATTCTCAAATACCATTGGAACTGCCGACCCAGGAATGGTAAGAGTTGGATTTTCTTCTGCAAGTACTAATCCAAATGGATTCGGGCCATTGGTTCACATTCCTAAACTACTTGTTGTAGGCAGTGAACAAAATATTGTATCTGCTTTTGCGGATTATACTGTAGCTGAATTCAGATCGGAATTTAATGAGTCGTCAAGTGTGGGTATAAAAATAAGAGGTTCAAGATATCTCCTCAGTAATTTATGTACTGCTCACCTCGATTTTTCTAATTATGATAAAGATGAAAGCGGCGGCTCAGAATATATACTGGCAAGGTTGTGTGCCGATATGCAATCTGATGCGGGTGAACTGGGATATTTTCATATTAACACCCGCGATGGCGTTGGTGTTTTTAACTCTAAACTTCTTATTGATAACATTGGTTTTACAGGCATAGGAACTACTTTTTTTATGTCGGGCGCCGGTGTATTTAATGGCCCCCAAAGAAGGCTTCATGTATATGATGCTGCCGATGTTCCGCAATTTAGAATTTCGCAGGCTTATGATGTAACGAGTTCATCGGCTGGTGTGTTTACCGATTTTCAAGTTACATCTCAAGGCAATCTAAATATGAGAGGATTTTCAACCGGTGCAGCTATAGCTAATGGACAACCGTATGCTGGCACAGTGAACGATGGAAGAACAAGCTTTAACCTTTCTCTTGCAACTCAACCACAAAACACGGTTGAGATTAACAGTGGCGTTACTGATGTTGGAG
>JAJAYG010000118.1 GCA_026786335.1 Chitinophagales bacterium
ACGTAAGATATTCTGTTGAGAACACACGTGTTGAACAACGTACTGACTACGAAAAATTAATTGTAGAAATAAAAACTGACGGAACCATACATCCGGAAGAAGCAATTAAGGGAGCAGCAAGAATTTTAATTCAACACCTCATGTTAGTGAGTGATGAGAACATCACCTTCGAAAGCAAAGAAAAGAAAGAGGAGGAGATGGTTGACGAACATGTATTACAAATGCGCAAACTGTTGAAGACCCCATTAGAAGATTTAGATCTTTCAGTTCGTGCCTACAATTGTTTGAAGGCCGCAAAGATTCCTTCACTCTCCGAGTTAGTAAAATATGATACCAATGAGTTGTTGAAGTTCCGCAACTTCGGTCGCAAATCATTAATGGAAATTGAAGCTTTGATTCAGGAAAAGGGTTTACATTTTGGAATGGACCTTGCCAAATTTGGAATTGAAGATTTATAGTCAAGTATAGAAAACAATAGTTTAAGGAATAACAATTAACGTTTAATAATTTTATGAGACATAGAAAGAAACTCAATCACCTTGGTCGCGAAACGCAGCATCGCAAAGCATTGTTGCGCAACCTAACTATTTCATTAATTGAGCATAAGCACATTACCACTACTACAGCAAAAGCAAAAGCACTTCGTATTTATGTAGAGCCAATGCTTACCCGTGCTAAAAAAGATTCTACGCACAACCGCAGAACTATTTTTAGTATGCTTCGCGATAAAGAAACAATTAACAGAATGTTTGGGGAAGTAGCAGAGAAAATTGCAAACCGCCCCGGTGGTTATACCAGAGTAATTAAGATTGGTACCCGCCCCGGTGATGCTGCTGATATGGCACTCATTGAATTGGTTGATTATAGTCTGCTTAATGGAGTTGCTGATGGAACAGCAACTGCTGCTGCAACTGTTACCAAGAAAAGAACAAGACGTGGTTCTTCAAGTAAACCTGCTGCTCCAAAATCTGAAAGCAATATTGATAAAGCAGCTAAGAAGCCGGCATCATCTAAGTCTTCTAATGCTCCAAAAATTCGTCAGCGTAAATCAGGCAGTGCATAAAATTTTTTTGAATTTTTGGCGTATTAACTTAAGAGAATCTTATTTCCATTTTACCAAATACCTTTCACTGCCGATTATGTACATTTCACTCAACCCACCGTGTGTTAAGTATATGCCGCCATATTGTAAGCCCCCATTATTAGGACAGGTTAGAATTAGACATTAGCTGGTTAAGTGAATACAAAATTAATTATTTTTCATTGTTACTATTATTATTAGAACTGCTATTGAATGTGGTAAACTCAGCCGCGGTTTTGTGTGTGGGGAGTTTTCCACTTTCAACAGCATGGAGATAGCCAATTGGGCTATCGCCTTTGAGTGATTGATGCGGATGAAAGGAGTTGTAATCCTTAACCCAATCGTCACTGAGTTGCTTTACTTGTTTAAGGTTGTTGAACAGATAAGCATCAAGAATATCTTCTCTGTAAGTTCTGTTGAATCGCTCTACATAACCGTTCTGCATTGGTTTTCCGGGTTTAATGAATTGAAGTTCAATTGCCTGTTGTTTACAGAATGCTTCTAATGTGTTGCTGATAAATTCGGGGCCGTTATCTACTCTGATAGATTCGGGTTTACCGCGTTCCCAAATCACGCGCTCTAAAATTCTTACCACTCGCCTTGCAGGTAAACTGGTATCTGCTTCTACAGCTAATACTTCACGATTAAAATCATCGATCAGGTTAAAGGTTCTAAACTTTCTTCCGTCTGTTAATGCATCACTCATAAAATCCATACTCCATTTTTTGTTCTTTGAATCAGGTTGCTCCAATGTTATTTTTTCTCTGTTTGGTAATCGGCGTTTATGCTTTCTTCTGATGTTGAGTTTTAAAAGATCATACACTCGCTTTACTCTTTTGTGATTCCATACCAATCCTTCATTGCGAATGCGACCGTAGTACACTCCAAAACCTCGAGTGGGGTGTTTGTGTGCCAGGCTTTCAAGCTTGGCAATTACTTCGCTATCGTCTTTACAACTTTTGTAATAAGCAGCTGAGGTGGATAGTCCTACTATCCGGCAGGCTCTGACGGTGCTGATGGATTGTTCTGTTTTTATTTCTTCCACCAGTTGCCGCTTGCGGCAGAGCCTTAGAGCTTTTTTTCGATCACCTCCTTTAGAATGCGATGATCAAGTGCAAGATCGGCATACATCGATTTCAGTTTTCGATTCTCTTCCTGCAACTCACGCAGTTGTTTGAGCTGATTTATTTCCATGCCCGAATACTTGCTCTTCCAGTTGTAGAAAGTTGCCCGGCTTACGCCAAACTCCCGACAGATATCATCTGCCTTTTTACCTGTTTGTTCTTCGTGAAGTGCTTTCACGATTTGTGTTTCTGTGAATCTTCCTTTTTTCATGTTGTTGAAATTAGTGCTTTTGTCTAATCTCAACCTATCCTATTTTCGGGGGGGCTTACAGTACTAACAATTGCAGGATACTTTAAACCTCCCTGATCATAATAACCGGCTGCCCACCCCATACT
>JAJAYG010000119.1 GCA_026786335.1 Chitinophagales bacterium
GCGAGTAGCGTAAATTTCTCATCTCTTATTTGAATGTAGTCGGGGATTTTTACTTTGCCTTGTATTTTGATGATGTACATTGGGTTTCAAAATTCGGTTAGTTTGTTTGAAGAGGAGGGAAAAGTTTTCGACAGGGTATGGTAATGGAAAGTGGAAAAAGGAAAATTAGCTGGCGCATGATTTTGCATTTTCAACTTTAAATTCTCCCGTCGCCGTGTCTCCGCCCACAGCTTTTTTGTGAGCGAGCGCGGGACACGGCGAATTTATATGTGCCACTATCATAATCCGCGTTCTCCCTCAATAATTTTTTCATAGTGTATTATATTAAATAAACCCTGCTTGCCTGTTTCATAAAATGCCGCACTCGAATGTGGGTATAAAATAAAATCATCAGCTAATTTCCAAATACCTTTTACAGGATTGTGGTGTATGTAGTTGATTTTTTGTATCAGCATTTCTTCACTCAAAATTTTTCTTGCATCAAATGATGGTTCAAATACCTGATGCAATTTACCGCGTTTGCGATCACTTGGGCTAACTTCATTACTCAACTTATTCAACACATCAAAGTTACCTGCGCTCTTTAGTCGTGCTACTATCTCATAAGCCATAAAACGTTTTGCATTGCTCACAAGCGTATTTAGGTCGGCATTTTTTGATGGAGTTGAAATAATAAAATGCAGATGATTCGGCATTATTACATAAGCGCAAATGTGAAAGTTTTTCTTTTCTGCAATACCAAACCAATTGTAAACTTCGCTGTAAGTATCAGTGATCTCAAACAGATTTATGCATTGGCAACACGTGAAGGTGCAGAAATAAAATTCATTTGGAAGTTGATGCAATGACTTAACTGACATTGCTTAAAATTAAAATTATTTTTTGTTATGCCGTGTCCCCGCCCTCACCCACGAAAGCTATGGGCGGAGACACGGCTTTGGGAGAAAATCTTATTCCCCCATTCTTAGTAAAATGCAAACGATTTTCTGTATCAAGTTTCTTCATTGTCGCAATCGGACAACGCCATAATTATATTGCGCCCTTATACTCGTAATCATATCCGCCACCACTCAAACCTTTTGCTGATAAATTATCGTCTGTCCATTTTCTTCCATCCGAATCAATATTTTTAAATCGCTTCAAATATTCTTCTTCGTAAGGAGTATACACTTTTTTAAAATTAAACTTAGCAGTTCGTGTGTAAAAAAAAATGGTGTCGTGTGCATTTCCAAATGTTTTAGAATCATTGTGAGCACTTGTTCTCTTCCACACAATTTCGTTCTGAAAAAAATTAGCACCAAAAATTTCATCCAACATTATTTTTACATAATGCGATGCATGCCAATCGCAGTGGTAATAAAAACTTCCTGTCTTTTTTAATACGCGGTAAAGTTCTTTTGTGCGTGGTTGCATGTATTCAATGTATGCTTGTGCATCGCCAAAGCGATCGTTAAAGGCGCGCTTCTCTTGTGCATCGCCCCAAAAAACTTCGTAGTTGCGGTTGCTGTTAAAGGGAGGGGCGATATAAATGAGGTCAACAGATTCGTCGGGGATCTCGTTGAGCATTTTTAAATTATCGCCGCAGTAAATGGTAAAAGGTTTTAGCTGGTGCTTCGCCATCTTAAAAATTGTTGCACTAAAAGTAAAATGATTTATTGACTGAGAAAAAGTTACGCAATAAATCTATGATGCATTTTGAAAATGGACTAAGAAAGATTTGGACAAGTAAATGGTGGAATGTCTGTTTTAGATTTTAATGAATTGCCTGACTATGATGGTTTCTTCATTTTTGATTTCGAGAAAATAAATTCCTGCACTAAGGGATGAAATATTAAGTGATGAATTTGGTGTGTAGGTTTTTTTTGTGACAAGCGTTTGCCCAAAATTATTTTTAATGCTTATGGTTGCATTATTTAACGAGGCCGTATTTGAATTTATATAAATCACATTGGAAGCAGGGTTTGGGAAAATATTAAATTGAGAACTTTCAATTGAAGGTATGCTGCTATCATCGTCGAAGAAGAGTTGATCGACATAGAGTGAGATAAAGGTTGCTGCAAAACCATTCTTAATACATTGAACTGAAATACTGGCGGAATCAGCCACTGCAGAGTTCTGAGAAATATCTACTACAAATGGAGACCAGTCAGAAACAGAACTTTGATCAAACAACCAAAGTCCTGAATCCACTGAAATTTTATTATTGTAAAGAATTACTTTAACCAATAATGAATCCCAGATGCTTAGCACAAAACCATGATACCAACCGTTTAATACATGTGGATGATAGTCAATATTGAATCCCGTGCTTAAATAGATTCGATTTTTCGTTGGCATATAAAGCGAAACTGAATAAGAACCTGAATAGGCATCTTCTTGTTTGTAAGTTTTAGAATTTGCAACTCCAAAATTATTAACAGTCCAGGATGAGGGCACATCGAAACTGTCGGTTGGATCCCATAATTCAAAATCGGCATTTGGGATTTGCGCAGAATTATAACGGCAAAAACCCAGAATGATTAGAGTAAATATTAATCGAAGTTTTTTCATAATTAATGTTGAACTACAAATTTTTTAACGGTTAATTTATCATTGTCACGCATCACCAATAAATAAACCCCTGATTCAAGTTCGTTAGTGTTTAATGTTAATTTATTTGTTTCACCTTTTATTTCTTTTTGAAGAATAATTTCTCCCAAAAGATTCATCACAAAAATTGAGGAGTTGTAGTTGAAACTGTTTTTAAGAATTACATTCAACTGAGATGAACACGGGTTGGGGTAGAGTAAAAAACCATCATCTGCTTTTAGTTCATTGTTTGATGACCATTCAGTGGAAGTTGTATCAACTGTATGCAGTGTTACTGCCAACCACATGGTATCTTCAATTGTTGGCAGCCATGCGCCCGCATCATTTAAATAATAATAATAGCCATGAACAAATGCAGCAGAAGAAGTAACACTATCAATTTGAATGTCAACTTCGGGGTCCATGATAGCGAGATGGTTAAAAAATGAAGATGAACTGTTGCGAACCCATGAATGAAGAATTGTATCGTTAGCACCTAAAGTGAACGGTATTACTGCATTTACTCTGTAAACATTAACATCGTGATAGCCCGCCGAAATATTACCGTAAGGATATTTTAGAATAATAGCACTGTTAGAATAAAGTGTATCAATAGTATAATTGTGAGTTTGAAAATGGCGGATTTTGTATTTGCCTTTGTAAACTGATTGCAATGCTTTACCTGCATTGATTCTTCCCCAACCTGTTTTATCATCATAGCCAACAACTAAAGAACCTAATTGAGTATGCAATTCATCAGTACAAGTATTTTCAATGATGTGTTCAACGTCTTCGGGTGCCAAATTGGTTGCAACGGAACCTGTGCTATCGAGGTAACTTAATAAAAGTGCAGCAAGACCTGTAACATGCGGGGCAGCCGCAGATGATAATGTAAAATCGCCATATGATTTATTTGAGAGGTCGGATAATATCGTGATGACGTGTCCATCAGGCCAAGAAGGAGCAATAAAGTCCATTGAATGTCCATAGCTTAATCCGCCATAATCGCCATTAATTCCGCTACCACCAACACTTAAAATTAAATCATCTTTATAACATGTTGGGTATTCAACAACGTCGCCGCTTATATTACCACGAGCGCCAACCATAACAACTTTATTTTGGAAAGCAAAACGAATTGCATCCCGCATAATATTGATAGTGTCCACATTGAAATTTCCGAAAGGGAATTGCCAGTTTGAATCAACACCAAAACTCATATTCATTACATGTAAACCAAAACCATTGTCGAAAGAAGTATCAATTGCCCCTTCATAAATTGACTGAATCCATCTTCCAAAGAAAGGTGAGTCAAGCATTTTCATAGCAATTAATGAACCTCCGGGATTGTTTAATAAAGCATCGCCACCAGCGATAC
>JAJAYG010000120.1 GCA_026786335.1 Chitinophagales bacterium
GATTAGCGCTGATGAGTTTGATAAACTCGTTTCGTGTTCTGCTCTCACCAAATTGGCCAATGAATGCCGAGGTTGTTGCAACAGAATTTTGTTTTTGAACACCCCGCATCATCATACACAAATGTTTTGCTTCAATTACCACGGCTACACCAAGTGGGTTTAGCGTATCCTGAATGCAATTAAGAATTTCATGAGTAAGCCGCTCCTGAACCTGCAATCTTCTTGCGAATGTGTCTACTACTCTTCCTATTTTACTGAGGCCTGTAATGTATCCGTTTGGAATATAGGCTACGTGCGCTCTTCCGAAAAAAGGCAACATGTGATGCTCGCACATTGAATAAATTTCAATGTTCTTTACAATCACCATTTCACTGTATGATTCTTTAAACATTGCTGAACGAAGAATATCCGCTGCATCCATTTGGTAACCTTGAGTCATAAAATTCATTGCCTTGGCAGCACGAAGCGGAGTTTTAATTAATCCCTCACGTGTTGGGTCTTCACCAATTTCATGAAGAATATGCTCATAGCTCTTCATTAATTCAGCTAAACTATTTTCATCAAACGTTTCGTGCTTGCTATAACGTTTTATTGCTGCTTTTGCTTTTGACTTTTCATTGTTGGAATTTCCCATTAGATTTTTTTTAAGAATTGCATGATAACTACTGAAGTGAACAAATAGTTTAGATCACTCACCAAAATACTCAGCAAAATTATTTTCAGTCTCAAATAACTTAATTGAATGAAGCGTGCAACCTTTTATGTGTGGTTTTAATTCGTTCCATATTGCAATTGCTAAATTTTCGGTGCTTGGAATTTTTCCTCTCAGCAAGTCAACCTCAAGATTAAGGTTCTTATGATCAAGTTGATCTATAACCTTGGATTTTATAATTATACTTAACTCCTTAAGGTTTACAATTAACCCTGTATCGGCATCGGGTTCTCCTTTAACAGTAACATAAAGATTATAATTATGTCCGTGAAAATGTTTGTTGGCGCATTTCCCAAAAACGGTTTCATTTTCACCATCACTCCACTTTGGATTATAGAGGCGATGTGCTGCATTAAAATGTTCCTTTCTTGTTAGGTGTACCATCACATAAAATTTTGGCTAAGTTAAACTGCAAATTTACTTATGATTTGAATTTTGTGTTTTGTATTTTGAACTTTTGAACTTTGAACTTTGAACTTTGAACTTTCCTACATCCTATCTTTATCAAATGAAAATATTAATTGTTGCTGCAACATGGGAAGAAATAAAACCACTTGAAAAGCATTTATTGATTCTTGATGAACAAGGCAAGCTTGCAACGCATGCCATTGAAATTTGTATTACAGGTATTGGAGGAATTTTAACTGCTTATCATCTCGGAAAAATATTGCCTTTAGAAAACTGGGATATTGCATTGCAGCTCGGCATTGGAGGAAGCTTCAAAAAAGATTGTGAGATAGGTGAAACTGTAAATGTGACAACTGAAATTTTTGCAGACTTAGGAGCTGAAGATGATGAAGACTTTATTGATGTTTTTGAAATGAAGTTACTGGATGAAAACAAATTTCCTTTCCAAAATAAAATTCTCGAGAACAAAACAATTATTGAATCACCAGCTATTGATGGGTTTAAAAAAGCGAGAGGAATATCAGTAAATAAGGTTCATGGAAATGAAAAAAGCATTGCACTCATCACTAAAAAATATTCACCAGATGTAGAAAGTATGGAAGGCGCTTCCTTCTTTTATTGCTGCAAAATGGCAAGCACTTCATTTTTACAATTGAGAACAATTTCAAATTATGTTGAGAAAAGAAATAAAGCGAACTGGGATATTCCGTTAGCAATAAATAACCTTAATGTTGCTGCAATAAAATTGATTGAAGATTTGATATCGAAATAAAATACCGAATTGAAGAAACACTATATCTTCATGATGAAATAAAAATAAACCATGCTCATGATTCCCATAAACATTACGATCTTAAGCACGCTGCTTACTGATGAAAATTGTTGCGAACCATTTGCTTTCTTAAGCAGGTAAAAGGAAATAAGAACAGGAAATTCAAGTGTTGTGAATATGGTGAGTGCCGAAACAAAATCATTTCCGTTTACTTGCATCCATTGAAAATAAATCAGCATGGTTAATACAAGACCAAGCAGTAAATAAGTGAGCCATTTTGCTTTTTCAATTCCAAAAACAATAGGAATCGTTTTGCAATTGTATTTGCGATCACCTTCAATGTCTTCCATATCCTTCACCAACTCTCTTGCAAACGAAACCAGAAAAGAAAAAACAAAATAGAAGAACGTGATGATGAAAATAGAATATGCGGGAGCTATTGCTGAACTATCGGTTAAACTAAAAAGGTGCTGTTCGTATAAAGCAACAATAAGAACTACAAAACCGCTGAGGAAGGCGACAATGATATTACCTGCAAGCAATCTTCGTTTATAACCAGTGGAATAAAACCAAAGAAAAGCAGCAACAAGAGGATGAACTAATGAAAGCTTTAGGCTTCCGGCCTGCCATGCAACATATATGGCGATTACTATTCCCAACCCTGAAAGAAATTGATGAAGCAACATGGCTGCTCTGCGTGGAATAACGCGGTCAATAAAAATTCTTTTTGGTTTATTTACCTCATCAATCTTCACATCGAAATAATCATTGATTACATAGCCACCTGCTGCAATCAGTATTGTTGAAAGAACCAAAAGCAGAAAAGTAAAATCATTAAGCGTAGTTTCAATTTGTGCTTGCGCCAAAATGGGTTTAATGATCGTGTACTGAACCAGGTATTGAGTGAGCGCAATAAAAAAAAGGTTAAGCCAGCGAATGAGTCGGAGTAAAGAAATAATCTGTTTCATGCTGTAGAATTATTACAAAGCTAAAGGAAGAATATTGCATTAAGCTTGAAATTCAAGTTGATTAACTCAACCATTAATTTTAATGTTGAAGAAAATCACCATTTGTGTTGAAGCTTCAATACTTTTTCAATTACATCTCTAACACAACCATGTCCCCCGGAAATTGGTGAAACATATTCTGCAACATTAATAATTTCAGGCGCAGCATTAAGTGGGCAGCATCTTATTCCACATAACTGCATTACTTCGAGATCGGGAATATCATCGCCCATATAAATTGCGTTATCAAGTTCAATGCTGAGAGTTTCAGATATTTTATTGAGTGCTTCAATTTTATTTTCAACTCCTGAGAGTATGTGCTGAATTCCCAAGCCCTGCAATCGCTTAACCACACCTTCTGAGGTTCCGCCGGTGATTACAATTATTGTGAATCCTTTTTTTACAGCAAGCTGCAATGCATATCCATCACGAATGTTCATGGTTCGTAACTGATCTCCATTGTTGGTGACTAATAAAGATCCATCCGTTAGCACGCCATCAACATCAAGAATAAAAGTTGTTGCTTTTTTAAAAAGTTCGAAGTAGTGAGTTGCGTTTTCCTGCACTAAAAATTATTTTTGATTATCGCGCCATTCATATACCCACGATGACTGAATCATTTCTAAATGGCTTTCACTACTCTCCTCTCTTTTTCCTGAAAAGCCCGGAAGTTTAAGTACCCATTCAATCAATTCAGTGAACCGGATGCGGTAGATTTTTGATTCGCTAAAATCGTCACCAAATTTTTCATAAAGTTTTTGAGCAATGTCTTCGTGATCTGTCCAATGAATGGGTGGTTCGTGCATAAATATTTTTTAACTTTAAGCTTACAATTAAATAGAGGAAATTATTCGCCAAGTATTACTGATTGGTCCGGAACTTCGACTTCAATTTCCCCGCTGCCTGCATTCAACAAACATTGACAAGATAAACGAGAAGTAAGTTTTGGATTGCGTGCGCGATCAACAAAATTTTCTTCCTGATCACTGATTTCTTCTACAAAGTCACTTCCTTTCTCTAAATAAATATGACACGTGCTGCAGGCACAAACACCTCCGCAGTTATGATGCAATTCAATGTCATTCTTTAATGCAACTTCGAGAATGGTGTCGCCTTCTTCGGCGTTAATGGTGAGTGGTTGCTTCTCTTTTTCTTCAAACCTGAAATGAATGGTGTACATTATTTATTTAAGTGCGGCGAAGGTATAACCAATGAATAACAAAAGAGTTCGATTGAAAATCTATTAATAAATCTAACCTTACATTATTGCTTGATGATTTGCTTTTCAATAACTTTTGATCCACAAATTACTTGAAGCAAATACATTCCTGCAGAAAAATTCTTCATGCTGAAATTTGTGCTATAATCATTTTGCTGAGTGCCATCATTGCGGTAAAAAACTTCATTACCCATCATATCAAATAAATGAATTGACCCGTTAGATTCTCCATGAATACTCAATTGAATATTGCATTGATCATGTACCGGATCGGGATAAATGCTCACCAAATCTTGCTCATCACTAACTTTACATGTGACCTTAACAGTTTTCTTTATGGTACCACTTGAACCGCATGAGTTCACTGATTTTACTTTTATATCTCCCGTGACGGTACCCCAATTAACTTTTACATTAGTTGAACCTTGGCCGGCAGTAATTACCACTCCTGAAGGCGGCGTCCATGTATACGAGGTTGCTCCAAATACAGGCGAGATTGAATAACTAATATTTTGAGAATTAGCACATACAGAGCTTGGCCCGGTTATCTTAATTGGTTTTGCAGGTTTCCCTGTAACACCAAGCTTCAATATATTTCCTGCACCACATTCATTGTACGCATACACCTTTATAGAGTCGCTTATAAAATTTGCCGGAAATGAAAAATCTGCTGAAGTGGTTCCCTGGCCATTAACAATTGTAAGAGAAAGTGCACCCCATGTATAGCCTAACGCGCCATTAACTGCAGTTATAGAATAGGTCACAGTATCTTTACAAACTCCAACTGTTGCACCGCTTATGGCACCGCTTAATTGTGGAGCTGCTGCGTTTTCATCAATTATCCCATTACAATTATCATCCAGGCCATTACAAGTTTCAATACTACCAGGGTGAATTGTATTATTAAAATCATTGCAATCTCCTCCTGTAGTAATTCTACCTGCAATTGGTGAACATGAAGAAATTGAATCATGTAAATCACCATAGCCATCTGCATCTGCATCTGCAAAATAAATTTTAGGTAGGTCGGCTTTAAGTCGAACGCACCAATAATCAGTGCTGCCAAAATTATTTTCTGATTTATCGCCGCTAATAGCTGATTTGCTTGTGCCGCCCAATATTAAACCACAATCAACTCCTTGAAAGACTGATGAAAGTTCATCGTTTTCAAATCCACCAATGGTTTTATCGTATTCTAAAATTCCTCCCGAATCAATTTTAACAATCCAGTAATCATTTCCGCCATTTGGGTTCTGCGTTTTTTCTCCGCTGATTCCTGAGGCAGAATAACCACCAAGTACGTAACCACCATCACTGGTTTTATGCATGTCGTTTAGTACGTCAGATTTATTTCCTCCATATCTTTTATCCCAAATTTTAGCACCGTTGAGATCAGTTTTTATGAGCCAATAGTCATCTTTACCTCTCTTGGCATTTGTTTGATCACCCACTACATCTGAAGCAGAAAGACCAGCAAGAAGGTATCCGCTTGCAGTTTCAATTATTGATCTTAAAATATCTCTATCATTGCCACCAAATCTATTTGTCCATTGCTTATTTCCATTTGCATCTGTCTTTACAATCCAATAATCTTTTCCTCCATAGCCTGCTTGCTCAATATCACCGCCGCAAGAGATAAGTGAGTGGGTTAATCCACCAAGCAGGTAACCTCCATCTGTAGTTTGAATCACGGTAAAAAGATTATCGTCGCTACATCCGCCAAATCGCGCATCCCATAGTTTGTTGCCATTTGAATCCGTTTTTACAATCCAATAATCATTTGCTCCCTGCGATGTTTGTGTCTTATCTCCATCGGCACCTGAATCGGAATATCCTCCTAAAATAAATCCTCCATCAGTTGTTTCATGAATATCAATCAGTAAATCATTATTGCTACCGCCATATCTTTTGTCCCATATTTTAATTCCCGATGCATTTGTTTTTACAATCCAGAAATCATATTTACCTCGTGTCTCTTGCGACTTATCTCCGCTAATGCCGGAGTTTGAGTACCCTGCAAAAATAAAATTGCCACTTGAAGTCTCACAAAATGAAGTGAGCACATCGTAACTGCTGCCTCCAAAATCATAATCCCAAAGTTTAACACCTGCATAGTTCAGCTTAACAATCCAATAATCGCTAAGTCCTTTTGTGTTTTGTGTTTTATTTCCGCTTATGGATGATGAAGAGCGGCCGGCAAGCATAAAGCCCCCATCGGAAGTTTGCTTCATAGTCGAAAGTGTATCTGACTGCTGACCTCCAAAAGTGTAGTCCCAATCTTTATCAGGTGCACTTTGAGCGCTTGATAGGGTACTAAAAGTTGAATTTAAAGTGAAAATAATTATCAGGAATTTGTGTACGTTTTGTTTCATAAGGCTGGCGTTATTATGATGTGAACCGTAAAAAAAATTAATTTAATAATAATAATAATATAGAAAGCTTTGATAAAATTTAGGATGAGTAAAAAAAGCAACCGCTATTTAAAAAAAGAAGGCGAACAAATACGTTCGCCTTTCTTTTTAATCTCGCACAATGAATTGATTATTTTTCTACTGAGAACAATGAAGTTTCTGTTGAACCATTAGAATTAATAACAACTACATAATTTCCTCTTTGAACTGGTGAACCTTTTGAGTCAACCAAATTCCAATTGGTAGTATAGTCTCCTGCATTTTGATTTGCATTAACCAAAGTAGTAACCAATTGACCAATCATATTATAAACAGAGATTGTAACCATACCGTTGTTAGCAACATTGTATGCAAAGGTAGAATTACTGTGTGCCGGATTGGGTGTAATTTTTACTTTTGAATCATATTTATCTAATAGTGAAAAATAATCTTCTAAACTATTTTCATTCACAAACTGTCCCATTGTTTCGTCTCTGTATGACTTGTAAGCAGGACTTTCAAATTGCTTTATATATCCGCATCCATTGAGATCAGGCGGGCAAAGGCCTTCCAATACCTTGCATGAAATTAGAGCAATATCATCACCTGGATTCTCGGTTCCATTGCACCACTGTGCAAGGAATCCCTGAAACTTACCTGATGCCTTATTAGCATGCCATACTAATGAATCATAAAGGAGGGTACATGCATCCTGAGTTAAGTAGGCATTAAAATGAAATTCTTTTGTTTTACCATTACTGTGTCCCGTAACTGTATGACCTGCAACGTTGTTAGGAGAAACAGCAAAAGTTCCGGATACAGACCACATTCCGTCACCAACTTTTGTATTGGTAATATTCCAAACTTGGTTAAGGTGATCAACAATACAGGTGCTGAAAGTTGTTTGGGCACTGACATATGACATAGACATTAATGTCATCGCAGCAATCATTACTAATCGTGTGATTTTTTTCATTTTGTTGTTTTTGTTTTAGTTAGAAAGAAATTGATTAACACTTAGTATTAACTTGTAAAGTGGTTTGTTCGCTATTCGATTTTAACAAATAACTAAACAGAAGTTCGGCTTCTGTTTCGTTACCGGTAACCAAATCCGGTAACTGCAATCATTGGTTTTTTCAGAATCTTTTTCATAAGTGCGAGATGTTTTTAGTTCTGTTAAAAATGTAAACTGAATTGCTTTTATCATTTCAGATCCGAAATATGAGATTAATATTTCGGTATTCCAAACTTTTCTGAAAAAAAATGAAAAATAAATTTGGAAAAGAATATGCGCTGCAATGAAATACTTGCTTTAAACGCCTGCTATTTTGAATAACCCTTTTGAATGAATTTTAACAAAATTCATTTTTGAGAAGGAAAGATTAGTTAATGCTTCGAGTACTTTTGAATATCGTCGCTGAGCATTTTATAGATCTCACTGAAGCGGCCATCCTCCTTCAAAAATTTCAAATGCATTTCAATCGTATGCTCATCATGCCTTACAGCCGGGCCGGTTTGCACGTTCAATGGATCGTGATTCTGAATCTTGCGAACCGTTTCGTTAATAAGAGGTTTTAGAATTTCAAATGACAATCCTGTTTTCTCCAAAATCATTTGTGAGATCGAGAACAAATGATTGGTAAAATTATTCGCAATTACTGCTGCAACATGTATTGCCAATCTTTTCTCATCATCAACCACAACAATTTTTTTAGTTAGGGTTTCTGCCATTGAAGTCAAAGTGTTTCTGGTAAAGTCATTCGCTCCGTTAAGGCATACCGGCATTACACTAAAATCAACAGAAACATTTCGCGACAAGGTTAATAGCGGATAGAAAATTCCATAATTAGTGCTTACGCCATCTAAAATTTTCATAGGCACAGCTCCAGATGTGTGTGCAACTACTTTATCTTTTAAGTGCAGTTGCTGCGCAACCTCCTGAATAGAATCATCATTCACAGAAATCAGATAGATATCAGCATCATCAGTAATTTCATTGATGGAAGTAGTGCAAGGAATATCCATTAGATTGCCGATCCATTTTGCAGATGGCAAATGCCTGCTGAATATTTGAACAATCTGATGACCACTGTTATGCAAATGCCACGCAAGTTGATAGCCCACATTTCCTGCACCCAGAATTACGATTTTGTATGAAGTATTTTTTTCCATTTCTGTTACAAAATATTTTGATTGAATGAATTAATATTTAGGAAACAGTTGAGGACAATCTTTTTTTCTGCCAGATTCTTACCATACTTATGATGAAACCCGTGATTGTAATTAAGGTACCCAACCATAGGAGGTTAATAAAAGGAAACACAATTGCAGTAAGAACAATCCAATCATCTTTAGGTTTCTCCTCAGCAACTGATAAAATAACTTTCTTCTCCTCGGGCATTATTTTCGTAAGCCGGAATGTTAGTCCTAATTCATCAATCACATCATCATAATAGAAGCCCTGTAATTCATGAATAAAATAAATTGGTTTTGCTTCATATGATTTTCCATCCATTTTTTTAACCATCAACTGAGCTTCAACTGCAAGATCATCACCTTTAATTTCAACTTTATCAGATTTTGTTACTTGTTGCATGTTCTCAAACACCACATAACTATTGGTGGTAAAAAATGTATCGTGTAATGCAATTGTATGGTCGGTAAATTTTTTCTCTTCTGCCTGCTTCTCTTTATCTTTTGTTTTATCGGGAACTGAAGTTACATGCGTGTAAACATCTTTGGTTGCATAGTGCCTTGTATCGGGGTTTGCAATTAAACCCATTTTAGGATTGATCTGTGCATTGGGATAAAGCGTGAATTTTTCTTTCACTTTTCCGCTTGCAGAATCAAATATTTCATAGTTTACTTTATAATAATAGTTAGGAGGTGCTGCTGAATCTCCCGTGTAAGTAACTGTAAATTCTTTCATGCGAACCGGTGCATCTTTATACAACAACATATTGGCCCGTTGCTGCTCTTCATTAAAATTTGAACCGAAATTTATTCCTGCAGAATTAAATGAAATCACTTCTCGCTTTGCTGATGAAATTAAAATGCCAAGCATCATCAATGCAAATCCAAAGTGAGCAACTGCGGCACCAGACAAACGCATTTTTCCTTTCAATACAATTGCTAAGTAAAATAAATTTGCTGCCACACCAAAACAAGCTGCATATAATAATGCAAGCGTTGACACTTCATTCAGTTGCGCAATGATTGCAATAACCATACTTGCTGCCAATGCTATAATTGCTATGGTGCCAATGCGTTTAGCAAATTGCTTCATATCACTCTTCTTAAACTTAAGATAGAGCGAAGTTGCAGCAAGCAATAAGATAATAATTGCAATCGGAATCTGAAATTTATTATAGTGATCTACCGGTTCAACAGGCGGAGCCCAATTGGTACCGAATAATTTATTCCAAACAGGAATGGAAGTAGTAAAAGTTATTTGCAGTGCTGAGATCAGAAAAACCAGCGAGCCAATAAATATCCAAAACTCCCGCGAGAAAACTTGTTCATCTTTTTCAATTGACGGAATTCTTTTCCAGAAAACCACAAGCAGAATTACTGCAGGAATTGAAAGTGCTGCCATGTAAATCAACAACTGACCGCTCATTCCTAAATCGGTAAATGCGTGAACTGAAGTGTTACCTAAAATTCCGCTGCGTGTGAGGAAAGTTGAATAGAGAACAAGTATGAAGGAGAGGAAATAAAAAATGTATGTGGTGCGAAGTGATCTTCCTGTTTTATTAAAAACCAAATTTGTATGCACGCCGCCAATCATAATCAGCCATGGAACAAGTGATGCATTCTCCACCGGATCCCAAGCCCAGTAACCACCAAAGGTGAGTGACTCATAAGCCCATGCCCCACCCATCATGATACCTGTACCCAACACAGCACATGAAAACAACGACCAGGCAAGAACAGGTTTTGCCCATGAAGAAAAATCACGATTCATTAACCCCGACATGGCAAATGAAAAAGGAACCAATGTTGAAGCAAAGCCAAGAAATAATATAGGCGGATGAATTACCATCCAGTAATTCTGCAGCAGCGGATTCAATCCATTTCCATCCTGTATAAAACTCAAGTAATCTGCACGCTTGAAGATGGGTGCATTCTGCATTTCATTTCTAAGCAATGAAAAAGGATTGCTTCCAATTTTATATTCAAAGAAATAAAGGCCGAGTAACATGCTTGAAAGTAAAATCTGCACAACAGAAAATACACTCAGCACACCGGCTTTACCCTTCTTAAGAGTAAAGATAATGATGCATCCCAATACTGAGTTCCAAAACATCCATAGCAAAAAACTTCCTTCCTGCCCTTCCCAAAAACAGGCGAGTAAATATTTTGGAGGCAATGCCTTATTGGAATGCGACCAAGCATAATAATATTCGAACCAATGATTTTGAATGATGATGAAAAGGGAAACAACGATTGATAACACTGCTGCCACCTGAATAAAAAAAGATAGCTGTGCAATCTGCAACCAAGATTTCTGCTTTTCTTCTTCCTTTGAAAATGAAGAAATAAAAAATGCAATGGCTGCAACGATGGAGAAAGAAAATGCTGAGTAAACTGCCAGATGACCGATTTGCCCGGCGAAAAGGTGCTCCCCTTCGAATTTAATTTCCATTAAGTATTTGCTTTCGGTTGTGAAACTACCACCTGATCTGCTTTATATTTTGATGGGCATTTCATTAAGATACTCTTTGCTTCAAAATCATTTCCTTTCATTCTGCCGGTTACCACTACCTGCTCACTCTTAACAAAATCCTGAGGCATGCTGTTGTATAATATAACCTTACATTCAGTACTGTCTTTATCTTTCATATAAAAGGTAAAATAATTTGGATCCACGTGAGGATCGTAATACATTTCCCTACTTCGGTTCAAATAACCTACTACCTGAAAATCTTTTTTTGTTTCACCCTTTGCACTTAAAAATGTTTCATACTGACTGTAGTCGCTCGCAAGCGTAATGATAGAACCGATTGCCACTGCAATCAATATCAAACCTACAATGTGAATCTTCTTCATAACACAAATTAATTATGATGCAAACTTACAACAGAGATGGGAGAAAGATGAATGAAGAATAATGATTGGGGGCACACACATAATCATCCAATACTTTTGCATGTTGAATTATGAATTGAAAACCGTGAACACCATAGATTGCTTCCAAATTTTATCTTTCTTCCACAAAACCCTGTCAGCGGGTTTTTCAACCCTGCCAGTGGTTATTTTCAATTATGAATTTTCTTCAACAAAATATTTTCTTGACTTCCTCACCCTGCCCCTCTCCGAAAAGGAGAGGGGTGGTTGTCGCATGAAAACCAAAACGGTTTTTATTTTTTTAATGAAATGAAATTAATTGCATGATCACAAGCGCTCTTCCGAATTGCTACATTTGCCATCCTTAAAAAAACAAAAATGAATTCGAAAGAAGAAAAAATAAAACAGTTTAATCCCAACGGAATTGCCACCGGAAATAATTTATTCGGGCTTCCTTTCAATGAAAAAGAAGCAGACATTATTGTGCTGCCAGTTCCATGGGAAGTAACTGTTTCTTATTCGGCAGGTACAGCGCGTGCGCCCAAAGCAATTCTCGAAGCATCGAAGCAGGTTGACCTTTATGATGCCGATGTAGCTGATGCATGGAAGCGCGGAATTATTATGCAGAAAATTGACAGGGATATTACGAAGCAAAGCAAAGAACTGAGGAAGAAAGCCGAAAAATATTTAGAGAAATTTGAGAATGGTGAGAGCGAAAGTGAGAGCGCAAAAAAAATTCGCATAAAAATAAATGCTGCGGGAAAATCATTGAAGAACTTTGTAAAGCAAAAAATGCTGGCAGTGATGAAGGAAAAAAAACTTCCCGCATTGCTTGGTGGCGACCACTCCACTCCTCTTGGTTTTATGGAGGCGCTTGCAAAAAATTATTCGGGATTTGGAATTCTTCAGGTTGATGCGCACTGCGATTTGCGAAATGCTTATGAGGGTTTTGAATTCTCTCATGCATCCATCATGTTTAATGCGCTTAAGATTGCTGAGGTGAAAAAATTAGTTCAGGTAGGCATCAGGGATTTTTGTGAGGAAGAAGTAAATGTGATCAACAGTTCTAACGGAAGAGTGAAAACATTTTTTGATGCTGACATGAAAAGAAAAATGATGGAAGGCGAAACCTGGAAAACCATCTGCGCAAACATCATCAATGAATTGCCCAATGAAGTTTATATCAGCTTAGACATTGATGGACTCGATCCAAAACTCTGTCCGCTTACAGGAACGCCTGTGCCAGGCGGGTTGGAATTCGAACAGGCAGTTTATCTTCTTAAATCAGTAGTTGATTCGGGAAGAAAAATTATTGGTTTTGATTTGAATGAAGTAACGCCTGGTGATGATGAGTGGGATGCAAATGTTGGTGCGCGGCTGTTATATAAGATGTGTAATTTGATGGGACTCTCTAATAAGAAATAACATTTCTTGCAGCTACTAATTTCTATAGTTTCAACCTATGTGGATCCTGCCTTGTATCCCAAAATGTGATTAATATAATTTCATTCTTTTTCACCCGATAGATCAGCAGGTTTTGTTTTGTAATTAA
>JAJAYG010000121.1 GCA_026786335.1 Chitinophagales bacterium
GCAGTGGTGGATCGGTAACTGAAAAAATAAGATGGAACAGATTGTTCCACCCGATCAATTAATTGAAAACTACATTAAAAGTGGAAGCCTGCTCAAAAAAATGAGCAGGCTTTCATTTTGTTAAAGTCTTTATTTAATAACTTCAAAGTGTTTTTCATCTGTACCGTTTGAAGAAGTTGCGGTTACAAAATAATTTCCGTCAACAAATTTTGAAAGATCAATGGTTATTTCTTTTGCAGAAAAACATTCTTCAACAAAAATTATTCTTCCAAGAGCATCAGTTATTTTCACTTGTGTTTTACCTACGGCATTTAAACCAATAATAATATTGGATGAGGCAGGGTTTGGGAAAATATCAAAACTCAATGGATCAATTTCTTCGATTCCAACCGGTTCAACAATGTTGATCTTATCAATGTATAAATTGTTTTCATCATCAGTAATCTGCCTGAATCTTATGATTGCATTATCTGAAGTAGCATAGGGTGTAAGATCAACTGTTTCTAATCGCCACTGGCTTATATCAGTGGGAACAAATTCAGTATGCGACCAGTTTGGTATGACAGTAGTAAGGTTAATAAAATATTTTTTATAAATCTTTTTGAATGTAACACCGCAATCAGTAGAAACAAAAACCTCTAACGTATCAGAGTGATTTACTCCATTATCCGGATTGGTGTAAAGCTGATAAGCTAAATAGAAAGTAAGTTTTGGATTTGAAACAGCTGTAAGGTTAACATGTGGCAAAGTCAAATCATCAATCTCACCGCGGGTAGCATAAATAAAGTTATGCATGAAAGCGCTTTCAGATGAGTTGTAGCCGGTTGTTCCTTTTGCCCAAGTAATATCAAGATCATTGTTTGTTACCTTCCAATCAGTGGGTGGAAAATTTACCCCTGAAAAATCTTCTTTAACGGGCCAGGCAGCCACATCAATCACAACACTTAATTCAACTGAAACTGCATCATTCAAAGTGTACTCATCACTTAAAGAGTTAGGATTGCTCGTATTTACATTAAATGTATGAACTCCGGGGGTAAGTGTAACAGAAGGCAATGTAATATCAATGCTTCCATTGTGTGGCAAAACTCCGGTCCAATTATAAGTGCTATTTGATCCGCCATCAACAGAGTAAATGATATCACAAGAAGTAAGTGTATTTAAACCGTAATTCTTAAGCGTTACTTTTTGAGAATAATCAAGAGCACATACTTCAACAGTTTTTTGAGATAATAATCCTGCATCCAGATTCACTACAGGTATACAACCTTCAGAGGTGAGCAATGTTGAAAGGAAACTATTGATATTGGCAAGCATTCTTTCTTTCTGTCCTTCCGAAAACATATTCTTACAATCATCATTGGTGTAATCCATGTAATTCATAAACATATCTCCGTTAGGCCCATTTGTACACGAGAGGTGAGGAAAATTCGGGCAACCATAATTTTCATCGGCCTGATTGGGAGTATCATCAACATAATCAGTTCCGGTGCATGAAGTGCCATCGTCACCCCAAATGTGGCGCAGGTTAAAGCAGTGGCCTCCTTCATGGGTTGATGTTCTTCCATCTTTATAGCCACTTAACAAATCACCTATGGTACCAAATGCTTCATAGTGAACTACTAAACCAAAATTGTCACTGTTATTTGAAAGTGGAAACTGACCATAACCGAGCACAGGATCGGCTAAATCACAAACCCAGATGTTGAAATATTTATCTACATCCCATGCATCGGATCCGCCGTCATCTGTATGTTTTACTTCGTTAGTAACATCAAAATTGCTCACTGTTGTTTCAACCCTTACTATACCAGTGGTTGGGTTTCCATCCGGGTCGCGCTGTGCAAGACAAAAAGAGATCTCACAATTTGCTGCCAATGATTTAAAAGCTGCTGGAGTTTCATTCGTGTCGGAATTCAATCGCTGATAATCCTGATTAAGAACATCAATCTGACTCAATACCTGCTCATCGCTTAGGTTTTGAGCTGCTGTTTTATAAACCACATGAACAACAGTTGGGATATTAATGATTTCACGGGTAGTTGCACCATTAGGATGATCACGAATGTACTGCTGTACAATTTGCTCAGCATCAATCAACCGCTGTTCAAGTTTTGGGTCTTGTTGCATCAGGTATTTCATGTATTCATCCGTGCCGCATACACGCTGAGACTGAGCATTGCTTTGATAAAAAATTACTATCGAAAATATGAGAACAGAAAGTTTTTTCATTGGTTTGGTTTGGTATTCTTGTTTAGTAATTGGGGTGTGGCAAATGTATGCAGTTTGAGTGGAAGTTGAAATACAGCGTGGTGTTTAAATAAGCTTCATCACAATTATATTAATCGTGACTTTTGCTACAAATTTTATACATAATAGATGACCTGTATTTTGATTTCCGTTTTTCTTCATTTCTTATATCTTTGCACACCTTTTTAAAACCTTATGGAATCGCAGGTAAAAATCTTTTCGGGAACAAACAGCCAGTACCTCGCTGAAAATATTGCCAAATCTTATGGCAGTCCTTTGGGTAAAGTAGAAGTACGCAGGTTTAATGATGGTGAAATGTGCCCAGTGATTTTAGAATCCATAAGAGGTGATTATGTTTTTCTTATTCAATCAACCATTTCACCTGCCGATAATATTTTTGAGCTTTTGCTCTTGATTGATTCTGCAAGAAGAGCTTCGGCAGAATATATTACTGCAGTAATTCCATATTTCGGTTATGCAAGGCAGGATAGAAAAGATAAACCAAGAGTTCCAATTGCTTCCAAGATGATTGCCAACCTTTTGGTTGCAGCAGGTGCTAACCGAATTATGACTATGGATTTGCATGCGCCACAAATTCAGGGATTCTTTGATATACCGGTAGATCATTTGGAGAGCACCACCATTTTTATCCCTTACATCAAATCACTTGACTTGCATGATCTCACCTTTGCGGCACCCGATGTTGGCGGCGTAAATCGTGCCCGTCAGTTTGCAATTCATTTCAATAAAGAAATGGTTATTTGCGATAAGTACCGTAAAAGACCGGGAGAAATTTCTTCAATGACGGTGATTGGTGATGTTACAAACCGAAACGTAGTTATCTGCGACGATATTATTGATACAGCAGGAACATTGGCAAATGCTGCAAAACTCATAATGGAGAAGGGTGCTAAAAGTGTTCGGGCGCTCATCACTCATCCGGTTCTTTCGGGCAAGGCGTATGAAAATATTGAAAACTCTATGCTCGCTGAAGTGGTAGTTTGTGATACCCTTCCTTTAAAAAAGACTTCACCCAAAATTAAAATACTCAGCGTTGCAGATTTATTTGCTACCGCAATCCGCAACGTTCACGAACATAAATCTATTACCTCATTATTCATCAACAACTAAGCATCAAACAATTTAAACATGAAGTCAATTACAATAGAAGGAAACGTTCGCAGTAATGTTGGAAAGAAAGAAACCAATACTTTGCGCAAACAAGGCAATGTGCCTTGCAGTATTTATGGAGGTAAGGAGAATGTGAATTTTTATTCTGCCGTAAATGCATTTAAAGAATTAGTATACACACCTGAGTTTTACACTGCTACTATAAAAGTTGATGGAAACGATTATAACTGCGTAATGCAGGATATTCAGTTCCACCCGATCAGTGATGAAATTCTCCACATCGATTTTCGCGAATTACATCCCGATAAAAAGATCATTCTCGAAATTCCTGTAAGTCTTGAAGGCGTTGCACCGGGAACAAAAGAAGGCGGAAGAGTAAACCAAAGAATGAAAAAAGTAAAAGTTCGTTTACTTCCAAAAGATCTTGTTGAGCATATTACCGTAAACATTGGCCATCTTACTTTAGGTAAAGCTGTTAGAATTAGTGAAATGAAAGTTGATGGTATCGAATTTCTAAATGCGCCACACATTCCAATCGTAAACGTAATGGTTCCAAGAGTGGTTAAAGAAGAAACTTCTGTTGCCGCTGCTGCCACAACTGAAACTGCTGCTCCTGTTGAAGGTGCTGCTTCCGGTGCTGCTCCTGCTGCTGAAAAGGGCGCAGAGAAAAAAGATGAAAAGAAAAAATAGTGTGTTAGGATTAATGTGAAAAAATAATCACCACGCAAATTGAAATTTTTAATTGTTGGGTTGGGAAATATTGGTGACGAATACACAGAAACCCGCCACAACATTGGATTTAAAATAACAGAAGCACTTGCTCAAGAAGCAGGTGCTTCTTTTGTTACTGACCGGTTGGCTTTTCATTGCAATTATAAATGGAAAGGAAAAAGTATTCACCTCATAAAGCCAACTACTTACATGAATCTTAGTGGCAAAGCAGTGAGGTATTGGATGAATGAATTGCAAATTCCATTAGAAAATATTTTGATTTTGGTTGATGACATCGCATTGCCATTCGGTGCAATTCGTATTCGGCAAAAAGGAAGCGATGGCAATCACAATGGACTTACCTCCATTCAGGAATCATTAGCAACCACTGAATACCCGCGGTTAAGATTTGGTGTGGAAGGAAATTTCCCTAAAGGAAGACAAGTGCATTATGTTTTGGGGAAATGGACTGAAGAAGAAAATAAATTACTCCCTGAAAAAATAAAGATTGCATGCAGTGCTGTTAAAAGTTTTACAGCAGTTGGTTTGGCAAGAACAATGAATGATTTTAATACAAGATGAAATAAGAATTAGGAATTAGGAATTAAGAATTAGGAATTGGAAAATAGAAATTCGAAAATGGAAAATGGTAATTATGCATTCAGAATCAGGAACCAATACCTAAGATTCAAGTTTGTAAAAACAATTTTAAATTTTTCCCGAAGGGATTCCTTCGGAACATTTCCCAATTTCCCATTTTCAATTTTCAATTTTCAACTTTCAATTAACAAAAATGAAAATAATCTGCATCGGTCGCAACTACGCGGAGCACGCC
>JAJAYG010000122.1 GCA_026786335.1 Chitinophagales bacterium
GCATTGCTAACCTCAAACAAAACCCCGATGTGATCATTCTCGACTATCATCTCGATGGCATTGATAAAAATGCAATGAACGGCATTGAGACGCTGGATGAAATTAAATCTATTGACCCCGAAATTCCTGTTGTAATGCTATCAGCACAAGATAAAATTGATGTTGCTGTAAACTGCATGCACCACCTTGCATTTGATTACGTAGTAAAAAGTGAAACTGCTTTTTTGCGCCTGCAAAGAATCATTGATACCATTTTCCGATACCAAAAATTTGAGAAGGAATTGAATTGGTATATGGAGCGCATGTAAATTTATTTTCTGCTTACGGTTTTTTCCTTTCAAATACATCAATAGCACAAGCCATCAATAACCGGGATTGGTTTGCTTTTAGAGCATTCATAAGATTATTAAAATGATATTACTTGGGAATTTCACTGATTTTATAGGTGTAAAAGATGTAACATTTTTAAAGAGTAGTGTAATGATTAATAATATTATGGCATGCACTTTTACTGCACTATACATCTTTAAATAATTTTAAACAGTCAAATTATAATTTATGAAAACAATTAAAAATTTTAAAAAACTTACCATCGCAGGTGCAGGTATTTTTATACTGTTCTTGCTTACAACAATTCAAAGTTGCCAAAAAAGTGAGATCACAGCATCTACTCCTTTAGATCCTTCAGCCATAGATTTAAAACTCGATCAAAGCAATAACTTTAAACAAGTTAATCTCGATGCAGATGTTGATGAATATGCTCCGCTATACATTGATCTTAATCTGGTAAATGCGTGGGGCCTGGCAATGAGCGATGAAGGTGAAATATGGGTTTCATCTGCCGACAAAGGAGTTGCTACAGTTTATGATGCCGACGGAGCAACAATAGAAGATCCAATCAATATTCCATTTCAAGGTGACCCTAACGGCGGAAATCCTACAGGTGCTTTGTATAACAGCACCTTGGAATTTATTATTTCTAACAATGGTGAAAAGAGTGAATTCATTTATGCAACTGAAAACGGAACCATCGTAGCTGCGGCCTCAGGAAATTCTTTTACAGTGGCTGACCGTTCTTCATTCGGTGAAGTTTATAAAGGTCTTGCAATGGGAAAAAGTAACGGTAATAATTACCTGTATGCAACTGATTTTAGAAATGCGCACATAGATGTGCTGGATAAAAATTTCAATTACGTTTCAGGTTTTGCATTTCAAGATGCAACTATGCCCGTTGGCTATGCTCCGTTTGGTATTCAAAACATCAATGGTCAATTGTATGTAACCTATGCAAAGCAACTTGGGCCCGAAAATAAAGATGATGATGCAGGAGCAGGACATGGATTTGTTGATATTTATAATACCGATGGATCATTTGTAAAACGATTTGACTCGCAAGGAAATCTTAATTCACCATGGGCAATTGCAGAAGTTCCCGGAGGTTCACAAATACTTATTGGAAACTTTGGAAGCGGAAAAATTATGGTGTTCGATATGAACGGAAACTTTATGAAATTTTTAAAGAGCAATGGAACTGCAATTAAGATTGATGGTTTATGGGCACTTACTTTTCCATTTAAAAACCTTCCTGAAGTTGATCGCAATCGTCTCTATTTTACTGCAGGCCCCGATGAGGAAACTCATGGTGTGTTTGGTTATCTTATTCCGCAGTAATACGTTTTCAGTTTAGGATTAAAATCTTGGTTTATGTTTTTATTATTTAACATAAATCATAAATTAGGGTTGCTTGTGCGTGCAGGCAGCTCTTTTTATTTTTAATAATTGCTTGGGAAACGAAGGGAAAGAAACTTTTGCACTTGCCGGCGATTGTTGAAGCAATCCGAAGTTTAATGTTACCCCAAGAAATGTGTGAATCTTGTAACTCCTTTCCCGAGTTGTGTAACATTTTACAGTATCATTCAATTCATCTTTGATTACAAATTATTTAATTCATCCCGTTCAGCAGTAATCTGGAAATTAAAATCAATAAAAATGAAAAACAAAATTGCAAACTTCCTTCTCTTCGGAGTTTTCACCACCATCATTTTATTAATCATAGTCTTTACTACAAGCATTTTCAGTGGTTGTAACCCGCAACCCCAAAACATAGAAGTAAAAGAAGAAGAAACTTTGGAGCCGGCAACTTTTGAAACGAATGAAAATAAAAATGATGCAGCAGCAGATTTAAAAACCGCCATGCGTAAACTTTGGGAAGACCATATTACCTGGACTCGTAATGTAATTATCTGCCTTGTTGATAGCGCCCCTGGTGGTGAGCAGGCAGTTAAACGTTTGATGAATAATCAGGAAGATATTGGCAATGCCATAAAACCATATTACGGCGATGAGGCAGGAAACAAATTAACCGATTTGCTTCATACACACATTGCTATTTCAGCCAACGTGGTTAAAGCTGCGAAAGCCGGAAACAAAACTGCACTCGATGAAGCCAACAAAAATTGGTATGCCAATGCCGATGAAATCTCTTCATTTCTCAGCGCAGCAAACCCTGCATGGGGAATAGAAGAAATGAAAACCATGATGCATGATCATCTTAAATTAACTACGGATGAAGCAGTAGCACGCATCAAGAAAAATTACAACGCCGATGTAGATGCCTATGACAAGGTGCACGACGAAATATTAAAAATGGCAGATATGCTAGCTGATGGAATCGTGAAACAATTCCCCAATAAATTCAAAGACGGTTAACAGAAGCAAAGCATATAGCAAAGTCAGAGACTCTTGCATTTTGCCGAAATGTTTTGTAAGTGTGAATCATGTAACTTATTTACAGAATTGTGTAACGCATAGCGGCGCATAGCTATTCACCTTAGCCCATTTAAACCTGCCTTAAGCGCTGCACCCGTAACAAAGGAAGCGGAAGAAAAAATTCAAGTTTAAACACGATAAACAGTAGCTCATGATAGCATTAAAAAAAGTAGGAATACTGTTGAAGAAGACCGCACTCGCATTTGAAAACGATGGCGTACTAAATCCTGCAGCCATTCGTGATGGTGAATTCGTCCACATCTTTTATCGCGCAGTGCGCAAAGGAAATTATTCCACCATTGGGTATTGTAGGTTAGAAGGTCCGCTTACAGTGAAAGAAAGAAATGAAACGCCTGTTCTTATTCCACAGTTCGATTATGAATCTCATGGTGTTGAAGATCCCCGCATTACACACATTGATGGCGTGTATTATCTAACCTTTACAACTTACGATGGCTTAAATGCAATGGGTGCACTTGCTACCTCAACCGATTTAATTAATTGGGAAAGGAAAGGATTAATAGTGCCCCAGTTTTCTTATGAAGAATTTCGAAAACTCGCCGAATGCAATGCGCCACTCAACGAAAAATATTTACGCTACAGTGCTCACAATAAGATATTGGCTGCGCCCGATAAAAAAGCATTGCTCTGGGATAAAAATGTAGTTTTCTTTCCAAGAAGAATAAACGGTAAGTTATATTTTCTTCATCGCATAAGACCCGACATACAGATAGCATCGGTAAATAATTTGCAGGAGATCACCAAAAAATTTTGGGAGAATTATTTTCTTCATCTTGATGAAAATATTGTTCTTCAGCCAAAGCATGAACATGAAGTAAGCTATATAGGTGCAGGATGCCCGCCGATTGAAACAGAACATGGTTGGCTGTTAATTTATCATGGTGTGCACGATTCTCCCGAAGGATATGTTTATTCTGCCTGCGCTGCATTATTGGATTTAGAAAACCCGCAAAAAGAAATTACCCGCCTGCCTTATGCTTTGTTTAAACCCGAGCATGAATGGGAATTAAATGGCGAAGTAAATAATGTTGTTTTTCCCACCGGCGCAGTTTTGTTTGACGATACTTTATATATTTATTACGGTGCTGCCGATGAGCGAATAGCCACCGCTTCACTCAGCATAAAAGAATTATTAAGTGAATTAATAAAATCCATAAAAAAATGACAAGCAAAATAACTTCTGCAAGCTCAACGCTGTTTAAAGATTTTGTAAGAGTAGCAAACGCAATCGTTGCCGATAATAATTTGGTTGGTGAAATAGCTTTGGCAGATTCAGAATCTTTACTCCCCGAAATTCTGTTTATCACCTCTTATCCGCCAAGAGAATGTGGCATCGCAACTTATAGCTATGATTTAATAAAAACGATTAATGAAAAATTTGGTGAATCATTTTCGCTTACAGTTTGTGCACTTGAGGCAAACGGAAAACAACATGATTATGGAAATGAAGTGAAACATATACTACATACCACAGTGCCCGAGCAATATGAGCAGCTTGCTGTTGAATTAAATGCAAATGAAAATTTAAAAATGATTTTTATACAGCATGAGTTTGGATTGTTTGGAGGCGAATACGGAAATTTTCTGCTCTCTTTTTTGTTAACCATCAATAAACCTGTAATTACAACCTTTCACACTGTATTACCAAACCCTGATGCCAATCGAAAAAAAGTAGTGGAAGCAATAGCTGAACTTTCTCAAAGTGTGGTAGCAATGACAAAAAACTCGGCTCAAATTTTAGAAGGCGATTATGATATCAGGAAAGAAAAAATATCCATCATTCAGCATGGAACACACTTGGTTTCTTCATTCAACAACAGTGACAAAAAATTTAATCATTCTTTAAAAGGCCGGTTAGTGCTCACCACATTCGGTTTGCTTAGTTCGGGAAAAAGTATTGAGACAGCTCTTGATGCACTGCCTGCAATTATTCAGGAGTTCCCCAATGTAATTTACCTCATCATTGGTAAAACTCACCCGGGAATTGTAAAACATGAAGGAGAAAAGTATCGTGAATTTTTGTTTGAGAAAGTGAGTGAACTAAAACTTCAAAATCATGTGCGGTTTATCAATGAATATTTATCAATCGGCGATCTGCTTGCCTATTTGCAGCGCACCGATATTTATCTTTTTACTTCCAAAAATCCGCATCAGGCTGTAAGCGGAACGTTTGCTTACGCAATGTCATGCGGTTGCCCCATTGTATCAACGCCTATACCGCACGCAAAAGAAATGATTGACGGTGCCGGAATTATTTTTGATTTTCAAAATTCAAAACAACTTGCAACGGCAACTATAAAATTATTAGCTGATCCAGCTTTGATGTATCAAATGAGAATGAAGGCTTTGCACAAAATAAGCCCTACTTCATGGCAAAATTCTGCAATTGCACACATTGAATTATGCATGAAGCACCTTGCTGAGAAAAATATTTCATTAAAATATTCAATACCTGAAATTTCGCTTATACACATCAAAAAACTAACAACCGCTACCGGGATGATTCAGTTTTCTGATATAGCCACTCCCGATATTGAAACAGGCTATACGCTTGATGATAATGCACGCGCATTAATTTCTGTAACAAAACACTTCGAAATTACAGGTGATGTTACCGACCTTACCTTGATTGATACCTACCTCAATTTTATTATTCTCTGCCAGCAGCCAAACGGAAGTTTTTTAAATTATGTTGATCATCACGGTAACTTCTTTGAAAAAAATAGCAATGAGAATTTGGAAGATTCAAACGGAAGGGCTGTTTGGGCATTGGGAGAATTTATTTCTCACCATAAATTATTTCATAAAGATATTATTAAGAAAGCTGAGATAGCAATAAAAAAATCATTGAGTCACATTTCAACTTTTAATTCACCCAGAGCAATGGCCTTTGCAATTAAGGGTTTGTGTTTCTATGAGCTTTATAAAGCGAATATTGAACTAAGGCAGCAGATTATTTTGATGGCCGATAATTTAGTTTCAAAATATAGGGGTGTATCTGATAAGAACTGGCAATGGTTCGAAGAATATCTCACCTATGCAAACAGCGTGTTGCCCGAAGCATTGCTTTACGCATGGCTCAGCACTGGTAATGAAATATTTAAAACGATTGCGTCGTCTTCATTCGATTTTTTATTAAATCATATTTTTAAAAAAGGCAAAATAAAAGTGGTATCAAATAATGGTTGGCAATTGAAGGGAATGGTTTCGAATAAATTTGGTGAACAACCGATCGATGTGGCATATACCATTTTAGCATTGAGTAAATTTTATTCTGTGTTTAATGAAAAAAGCTATTTGCAAAAAATGAATGACGCATTCACATGGTTTCTTGGCAACAACCATTTGCATCAAATTATTTACAACCCCTGCACAGGTGGTTGTTATGATGGGTTAGAAGAAAAACACATCAACCTTAATCAGGGTGCCGAATCATCATTGAGTTATTTGATTGCGCGAATTACCAATGAAGAAAATTTTAATAAGCACACGGATCGGCAACTCAAACAAAAATTTAATCTCGCCTGAGAATATGTGAATTGTGTAACTTTTTTGTGAAAATATGTAATGCTTTAGTGTATATTAACTTCACTTTTGCCGAGTAATTATTCAGTTACACCTCGCCTGCAGGAAGCAGGTAAATTAAAATCAAATTAAACAAAGTGAAACTCTTTTCCAAATCATTTAAAAAAGTATTTTTTATGCTTCTCTCATTTGCGTTTATAATAAATGCAGGAGCACAAACCATTGACAAAAAATGGAACATCGGCCTGCATGCCGGTGCAACTCAATACAAGGGTGATCTTGGAAACGATTTCTATCGCAATCACATGGCACTCTATGGCTTTGGTGGAATTTCAGTCTCACGCTACATGGCAAGTCACTTTGATCTTAGTCTTTCTTTTAATAAAGGTACAGTGGGTTACAACAGAGATAGCGCAGGGTTTAAAAGAAATTTTACAACCGGTGCGCTCGATTTTCGATTTAACATCACCGGGCCAAACGCTATGGTAAGACCGTATTTATTTATTGGCGGCGGCGCAATGCTTTTTGATAAAAACCTTGACCTAACCGAAAAGAAAATTGATTACATCGCTCCTGAATTTGGTGTAGGCGTAAATGTTAAACTGGGATCTTCTGTTATGTTCAATTTGCAGGAGTGTTTTGTGTATACAACAGGTGATGAGCGCGATGGGGTAGTTGCAAATGAAAACGATGCCTTTTTATTTCACAAGGTAGGGTTAACATTCAATTTTGGAAAAGCAAAAGATGCCGATGGTGATGGAGTTGCAGACAGAAATGATGAATGCGCCGAAACACCTGCAGGTGTAACCGTTGATAAAACAGGTTGCCCATTAGATAAAGATGCAGATGGCATTGCAGATTATCTCGATACTTGCCCCGATGTTGCCGGAACAAAATTATTAAATGGTTGCCCCGATACAGATGGTGATGGCATTGCAGATAAAGACGATCGTTGTCCTGAAGTAGCAGGTCTTTCAACACTTAAAGGTTGCCCCGATGAAGATGGAGATGGCATTGCAGATTTGGATGATAAATGCCTTGGAACTAAAACCGGCTACAGAGTTGATGCAACAGGTTGCCCTATGGATAATGATAAAGATGGTATATTAAATGAAGATGACTTGTGCCCCGATGCAGCCGGAATTCTTGAATTAAAAGGTTGCCCTGACACTGATGGTGATTGTATTTCTGATAAAGATGACCGCTGCCCAACAGTTAAAGGAACCATTGCAAATAAAGGTTGCCCCGAAATGGCAAAAGAAGATGTAAAAAAGATTACGATGATTGCCAGTAAAATTTATTTTGAATTCAATATCTCTAAGCTCAAGGCAGTTTCGCTTCCGCAATTAGATGCGCTGGTTGAAATTCTTAAAAAATATGAAGCCGCCAATCTCGCTATCGAAGGCCATACTGATAACATCGGCGAAGATGCATACAATATGAACTTATCTCAAGAGAGAACCGAATCGGTTAAAGATTATTTGATGTCGAAAGGAATTATGGAATCAAGATTATCTGCAAAAGGATTTGCCGAAACACAGCAAATTGCAGATAACAAAAACAAAGCAGGCCACGCAAAAAACCGCAGGGTAGA
>JAJAYG010000123.1 GCA_026786335.1 Chitinophagales bacterium
CACTTGAGGTGGCACCAAAAACCAAGAGCGCATTAATAAAAAGAAAAATATAAACCATCGGTTGCTTTAGCCAGTAGCGGATTTCGAATTTAAAGATGCTCAAAAACATAAGTGAGTTATAAGAGGTGATTGAAATGAAAAAAATTAATTGAGTCCGGCAATTTTTGAAAAGAAAACATCTTCCAAATCAGCTTCACTTTTTGTAAAGCCATCACCTGGCGCCGAATCATTGAAAACATGAATCAATGGTTTGCCACCAACCATTCTTGTAGAAATTATTTTGTGAGCATCACCGATTTCGCTCAACTCTTGCTTGGTTATTTGTTTCGTCCAGATTCTTCCTTCGAGTGAACTCAATGCATTTGAAGGTGATCCCGAAAAAAGTAAATTGCCTTTGTTGATGATCGCCATGTTCTGGCAGAGTTCTTTTACATCATCAACAATATGGGTGGAGAGAATTACAATTCTGTTTTCACCAATCTCGCTTAGCAAATTGTAAAACCGGTTTCGCTCTCCTGGATCAAGCCCTGCTGTTGGTTCATCAACAATAATTAGTTTGGGATCACCAAGCAATGCTTGCGCAATTCCAAAGCGCTGTTTCATTCCACCCGAAAAACTGCTGAGTGCTTTTTTTCTTACATCCCATAAGTTCACTTTCTGCAATAGCGCATTCACCAAATCTTTTTTTCCGCCGCTGATTCCTTTCAAAATCGCAATGTGACTAAGCATATCCAAAGCAGAAACTTTTGGATACACTCCAAATTCTTGCGGCAGGTAACCCAACACTTTTCGCACTTCTTCTTTTTTATGCAGCACATCTAAATCATCTAACATAACGCTGCCCGAATCGGGGTCGAGCAGTGTTGCAATAATTTTCATGAGGGTAGATTTTCCTGCACCATTTGGTCCAAGTAAACCAAACATCCCCGACTCAATTGTGAGTGAAACATTATCGAGCGCCTTAACACCGTTCGCATAGCTCTTCGAAAGATTTTGAATTTTTAATTCCATGGTTGGTTAAAATTTGTAGTGAGTCGTTATTGAAATGATAATTGTTACAAAGAAAGAAAAATAAAAGTGAGAAAAAATTCAGAGAGTGTGGGGATTTTTTATTTTAAAAAATTGCGCACTTGCAATTCTTGAATTGATTTCTGACTGGTAATTCAGCCGGAGTTTTTTTAGTCCGGTGGAGTTTGTGGTTCAAAAAATATTATGGTTAAATTTTAAATTTCAGGTGCTGTAAACTTCTTTAAGCAGCAATTAGCATTTGCGATTTTCTATTTTTGCCGATCAATTTTTTATTGAATGGAATTACCAAAAACATTTGACCCCAAGGGAATGGACGAGCGATGGTACAATCGCTGGATGGAGAATAAGCTTTTTGAATCGAAACCAGACGGGCGCGAGCCATACACGATTGTAATTCCTCCACCAAATGTAACTGGTGTGTTGCACATGGGCCACGCACTAAACAATACCATTCAGGATATTTTGATTCGCCGTGCCCGCATGCAGGGTAAAAATGCCTGCTGGGTTCCGGGAACCGATCATGCATCTATTGCCACCGAATCTAAAGTAGTGCAGATGCTGCGTGAAAAAGGAATTAAGAAATCTGATTTATCTCGTGATCAGTTTTTAAATTATGCATGGGAATGGAAAGAAAAATATGGCGGCATCATTTTGCAACAATTGAGAAAGTTGGGTTGCAGCTGTGACTGGAGTCGTACAACATTTACCATGGATGATGATTATTACAAATCGGTAATCAACGTCTTCATTGATCTCTATAAAAAAGGATTCATCTATCGCGGTCAGCGAATGATTCACTGGGATCCTAAAGCAAAAACTGCTTTGAGTGATGAAGAGGTTATTTACAAAGAAGTAAAATCGAAACTTTATTTCATCAGATATGCTATTGATTCTTCTAAGGACTCAGGACTCAGGACTAACGACTCCATTACCATAGCAACCGTGCGCCCCGAAACAATTTTAGGCGACACTGCAATTTGCGTAAACCCCAATGATGAGCGCTATAAAAATCTTGTTGGAAAATTTGCATTTGTACCGCTCATCAATCGCCGCATTCCAATTATTGCAGATGAATATGTTGCAATGGATTTTGGAACAGGTGCATTGAAAGTTACACCTGCGCATGATGTAAATGATTATCAATTGGGATTAAAACACAAACTTGAAATAGTTGATACCCTCAATGAAGATGGCACTATGAGCAATGCTGCTCAACTTTACATAGGCATGGATCGGTTTGAGTGCAGAAAAAAAATTGCAAAAGATTTAGAAGAGCAAAATCACCTTGTAAAAATTGAGGACTACACCAATCAAATTGGTTTTAGTGAAAGAAGTGATGCAATCATTGAACCTCGTCTGTCAATGCAATGGTGGATGAAGATGAAAGATATTTCTAAACCCGCATTGGATGCAGTGATGAATGATGAAATAAAATTCTATCCGCCAAAATTTAAAAACACTTACAAGCATTGGATGGAAGGCATTCGCGATTGGTGCATCAGCCGGCAACTTTGGTGGGGGCAACGCATTCCTGCGTGGTATGATGCTGATGGAAATTTTGTAGTGGCTTCAACCAAAGAAGAAGCATTGCGAATTCTCAAAACTCAAAACTCACAACTCAAAACGCAAGACCTGAAACAAGACGAAGATGTTCTTGATACTTGGTTTAGCAGTTGGCTATGGCCTTTCGAAGTTTTTAAAGGATTGAGTAATCCGGGAAATGAAGAAGTGAAATATTATTACCCTACTAATACACTTGTAACTGCACCGGAAATTATTTTTTTCTGGGTGGCACGAATGATTATTGCCGGCTATGAATACACCGGAGAAAAACCATTCGAGAATGTTTATTTCACCGGCATTGTGCGCGATAAGCAAGGAAGAAAAATGAGTAAATCACTTGGCAACTCACCCGACTTGTTAGGATTGATTGATCAATATGGAGCCGATGCAGTTCGATTTGGAATTTTAATAACATCACCGGCCGGTAATGATATTTTATTTGATGAAAAGTTAATTGAGCAGGGAAGAAATTTTAATAATAAGATTTGGAATGTGCTGCGACTAATTAAAGGATGGAGTATGGAAGAAATATCAAACTCCAAAAAACAAATTTCAAGTAAATCAGAAACTCAAAACTCAAAACTCAAAACCCAGAACTCATTTGCAATCGACTGGTTTGAAAACCGGCTCAATGATTCAATCAACCAAATTGAAAAACAGTTTTCGGCATTTGAAATTTCTGCTGCATTAAAAACTTTATACTCTTTGATTTGGGATGATTTCTGTTCGTGGTATTTGGAAATGGTGAAACCAACTTATTTTGTTTCAACTGAAGATGCAGAAGGCACAAAAACTTACATTGATCAATTTACTTATGAAGCAACGATTGATTTCTTCGAGCGATTGATGAAGTTGTTACATCCGTTCAGTCCATTTTTAAGTGAAGAAATTTATCAGTTGCTTAAAGAAAGAAGAGAAGATGATTTTATTATGAAAGCAAGTTATCCTTCTGCATTGTCTGTTAAAAATTCAATTCTTGAAGATGGAGAAAAAGTAAAAGAACTGGTTACTACGATTCGTGATTTACGAAACAGAAATAACATAAAGCCAAAAGAAAGTTTGAAATTGTTTTCTCTTTCGGCAGTAAATGAAAGTGTAATGAATGTTGTGAGTAAACTTTCCAATCTTTCTTCAGTCATCAAAACTGAAATAGA